>CAKQCH010000078.1:0-12205 GCA_934216735.1 uncultured Prevotella sp. | reverse complement strand
CTATGATGCTGTGCTTAGATTCAATGTTTTGTTCCATGATGGTGTTTTTGATCATTATGTTTTTACGTTAATTGTATTGCAAAGGTACGAAAAACAGATAGCATCACCAAAGAAATGAGATAAAAAAATGTGCTAAATGTCTGCTTTGAAACATTTAGCACATATTATAGAAACAATTTGTAACCTGAAATGTTACATCTCGTAAAGTTATATACGTCTTATAATGACCGTATTACTTGATCATATCCACACTTCTCTTCAGGAAAGCATCGAGAGAAGCACCCTTCAGCATACCGTTCTGCAACAGGGCGAGGTCGATGAGCTGATGAACGATGTTGTTGTTCTTGGCATAGCCCGAGATGATATCATTGCGCTTAGCCTTCTCGTCGTTGATAGCCTTCTCTGTGTTGTGAACATCATCCTTCTCTTCCTGGGTTATCTCCTCTGGCTTCTTCTTGCCCTGCTCCTGATGAAGCACTGCAAGGCGAGCTTCCTGACCCTTGATTTCTGCAAGGATTGGCTTCAATGCATCGGCGGTGTTAGCCTCAGCATCCTCCAATACCTTCTTCACCAAAGCGTGGTCTGAGTTCAATACGATGTTGTAGCTGTCTGGCATCTGACCATAGAAGTTCATGCCTGCCTGGAACTGGCTCATCGCCTTCATACGGCGCATGTACTCATTCTGGGTGATGAGCACTGGCTGATTCTGCTCACCCAAAGCCTGAATCTCTACGAAGAACTCTGCCTTGTCGAGCTTAGGCATCTGAGAGCGGAACACTTCTGTCAAGTTGTCAGACTGGTCTTTTGTCAAATCTGTCTTCTTGGCATCCTCCTTTACGATGAGTCGGTCGATGATATCCGCATCCACACGGGTGAAGCGGCTCTTCTCCAGCTTCTGCTCCAGCATATTGACCATTGGAGTATCCAGCTGACCTTCCATCAGGAGCACTGAGTAACCCTTCTGCTTGGCAGCCTCGATGTAAGAGTACTGCTCCTCCTTGTTGTTAGCATAGAGATATACCAGATTGCCATCCTTATCGGTCTGGTTGTCCTTGATCAGCGTCTTGTACTCCTCGTAAGTGAAGTACTTGCCCTCTACATCCTTCAGGAGAGCGAAGTCCTTGGCGCGATCGTAGAAGTCGTCCTGAGAAAGCATACCGTAGTTGATGAAGAGCTTGAGGTCATCCCACTTCTCCTCGAATTCCTTGCGGTTCTCCTTGAAAATAGAGTTCAAGCGGTCTGCCACCTTCTTGGTGATGTAGGTAGAAATCTTCTTCACGTTGCTGTCGCTCTGCAAGTAGCTGCGGCTCACGTTCAATGGGATATCCGGTGAGTCGATAACTCCATGCAACAGGGTCAGGAACTCAGGAACGATGCCCTCTACCTGGTCTGTTACGAATACCTGGTTGCAATACAGCTGAATCTTGTTGCGCTGCATGTCGATGCTGTTCTTGATGCGTGGGAAGTAGAGAATACCCGTCAGGTTGAATGGGAAATCTACGTTCAGGTGAATCCAGAACAATGGGTCGTCCTGCATTGGATAGAGGGTATGATAGAACTTCTTGTAGTCCTCATCCTTCAAGGTGCTAGGAGTCTTGGTCCAGAGAGGCTCCACATTATTAATAATGTTATCCTCGTCTGTCTCCACGTTCTTGCCGTCCTTCCACTCTGTCTTCTTACCGAAGGCTACAGGCACTGCCATAAACTTGCAGTACTTGTTCAGGAGTTCCTCAATCTTGTTCTTCTGGAGGAATTCCTTGCAGTCGTCAGCGATATGGAGAACAATATCTGAACCGCGCTCAGCCTTGTCAGCATCCTCGATTTCGAAAGCAGGTGAACCATCACAGCTCCACTTCACAGCCTTGCTACCCTCTTTGTAGCTCTTGGTGATGATTTCCACCTTGCTGGCTACCATGAAAGAAGAATAGAAACCGAGACCGAAGTGACCGATGATTGCGTTGGCATTCTCCTTGTACTTGTCGAGGAAGTCTGTTACGCCAGAAAATGCAATCTGGTTGATATATTTATCGATTTCCTCCTCAGTCATACCAATACCACGGTCGCTGATAGTCAGGGTACCAGCCTTCTCGTCGAGAGAGATGCGTACAGTAGTGTCGCCAATCTCACCCTTGAAGTCGCCCTGGGCAGCAAGAGTCTTCAACTTCTGTGTAGCATCCACAGCGTTGGAAACCATCTCACGAAGGAAGATGTCATGATCTGAATATAAGAATTTCTTAATGACAGGGAATATGTTCTCTGTCGTTACACCGATATTACCTTTCTGTGCCATAATCTATAATGTTTTATATGTTTTACTTTATTTATTTCTGCCTATTGCATTTACAAATAGCGTGCCAAAAAGGCGGATAGGCGCAACAGAAAGCAAATAACTGAACAAAACAAAGAGAAAGAAAGAGGGATTTCAAGAGAAGAAAACCATAGCCTTAAGGGAAAATATAAATAGCCTTAAGACTAAATATATTTATCCTTAAGCCTAAAAATAATTAGCCTTAAGGATAAATATGGAGTAGGAAAACATCCCATTTATCGGAATGTTTCAACCAATGATGATAATATTTAGAAATATCACAACACCCTGCAGGCACGGATACCTATCTGGGATGGATGTTTCTGCATATAGGTATAAAGTGTCATCGGTTCATCAATCACTTTTTTGTGGATACTGCTGGCATTAAGCAGGTGCAAACCATCCTTGTGCCAGGAAGCAATGCCGATATGCGTGGTGTCCAATCCTTTCTTACGGGTAATCATCAGAAGGATGTCGCCATCCTTGATGGTATTTCTGAAAAGCTGGCTGTTGCGAATCTCCCCTTTCGGGATATAGCGATAGCGCTTGCCATTGATGCTCTGTTCCAAAGCACGGATGCCCGACTGCCACTGTGGATGAGCCGAAAGCATCTTGTAGCTGGATGGATGGGTAGACATCCAGTTTACGCTGATGGTCTGCACAGCCGTGAAAGGTGGATTGTTCTGAATATCCTTCACGATGCCTTCCTTTACGTTGTCATCTACCCAGAGTGTGAAATAATGCTGGCGCTTAACATACTCCACATCGCCACCAACATAGCGCACATGCTTGAGATGATTGCAGAAGGCAGCAAAACTGGTTTCGTGATTCTTGGCACACATCGTCAGAGCGGTCACGATTTCTACGTAGGTGGTGCAATCCAGTTCACGGGTATTCACCACGAGCTGCTCCTCCTTAGTTCTATCCAGGGTGCCGCCCACATAGGGAACACCCACAAACTGCTTTCCGAACCACATCATCCAGTTGGCAGGTTTCTTCTTCATCGCCTTTGCCTGTTGGAGCAAAGAAACAATCCGCATACTATCCTGGCGCTGATACACCACGCCCGACTTTGCTAAAGCCGGCATCACCATCATGAATGCCGCTGCAAAAAACAAAAAACTATGCTTTACTTTCATTGTTTTACATTTTTATATTCCCGCTTCTTACCAAAATTCACGCCCACATAGATGTTCAGGGAGCCGAAGGAATTGTTGGTAGAGAAATGATCTTTATGATAATTGTAAGAATGAATGACAGAACTGATACCCGCATACCATTTGTCATTATTCCATACCACACCAAAACGGCCCACACCATCGATGTTGAAATTCTTGAAGTTGAAGTTCTTCAGGTTAAACTTGTCCTGCTCCGGATCGTCTGATCTGGAATGATTGTAGGCAAGTCCCACGGAAAGCGAGGCGTTGAAGAGCCAGTTCTTGGCAAACACCCAGTTGTAACCATATCCCACCGTAGCGGAATAATCGCTATACCTCACCTTCGAGAACATCAGGCTGCTATCAATCTTCGCTTTCGTCTGAATCTCGCCTTCCTGATTCAGCTGAGTCCTGGCTTCCTGATTCTGCTGATTCCTGGATTTCTGATTCAGCCGTTCATCCACGATATTAGAGAGTTTATCCCAGTCCACTTCCAGCTGATGCTGGGTATATCCCAAGCCCACCATCCACGAACCGGCGCTCAACTTCTGCTTCGTGCTTTGCGAATAAGCTGCAGGATATGAGAACTTACGATGATTAAAGATATAGTAAAGGTTCAAGCCCTTGATACTGCCTTTAAAACCATCGAAAGATACTTTTCTAAGGGCATCCGTATTCACATCATCCCCTAAGCTCATGCGCTGGATATGATAGTCATTACCCGTCTGTCGCCAGAACAGATCCACTCCGAGCAGACTGCTATACAGGCTCAGATTGAACTCCTTCTTGCTACTGTGGTTACTCTTCATATTGATATGCTTCAAGTCTACGGTATAACCCAGAAACACCCATCGCCATCCCAGATAAGGTCCCAATCGCCACGAAGGGTCAGGTGCAAACGAGATGCGCTGTCCTTCCTCACCATAAAGGGTATAGACCTCATAGGTATTGGTATTCTGGAGCATCACGGTATAATTGTAATGCTGAGGCTCTATATACTGTTCGTCGATATTTGAAAACTCTCGAAAGAAATTCGTAAAAGTCTTTCCCAAACGGTGGAAGAAGGTTTTCTCATGTCGGGCACGCGTCAGGCTATCCTCAGAGTTTCCCTTGAACATCGTAGAGTTGAAAAGCGTTTTCATCAAAGAAGAATCGGCAACAGTCTTGTTCTGGTCAGTCTTGCTTTGGTCTGTCTTGCTTTGACCAGCAGGCAAATGAGACGTTTCCCGCTCCACCGCCATCATTGGCAGCAAAGCGAGCAACCAGACTCCCACTAAAGACCAAATTCTTCTTTTCATCTTACTGACTCTTTGAAATTCTACAATTCAGTTCTTCAAAACACACGTTAGCACTTACAAAATCAAACGTTAGTTCTTCCAAAGCACGCGGTCGAGCACCCAGTTTACCGGAGTAGCCGAAACGCTGGTGCAAGTACAGGTGCTGATACCCTGCAGATGCTCTATCACATTCTTGATGATAGGCAGCTGCACATACGGCGGATTGGAAACGGTGATGCTGGTTCTACCCTCGCTTGTAATCAAGACGATAGGCTGATAGGTGAACACGGAGAACGAAAGCGACCCCTTGTCACCGATAATCTCGATGCAGTCTTCCTTGGCACTCTCATGTCCTACGAAACACCAACTGCCGCTACCCGTCACGCCACTCTCGAAGAAGAAGCATGCCGATACCGTATCTTCTGCCTTATAGAGATGCGCACGGTTGGCAGGATAGCCATGGGCACGGGTAATCACACCAAAGAGGTCTTGCAACAGGTCTATCTGATGAGGCGCCAAATCGTAGAAATAGCCGCCACCAGCAATGTCTGGCTGCACACGCCAAGGCATCTCCTTGCCGCTTTTGTAATCCAAGTCACGGGGAGGCACAGAGAAGCGAACCTGTACATTGACTATTTCTCCGATAGTTCCACTGTTGATAATCTCCTTCACTTTCTGAAAGTAAGGAAGATACCTGCGATAGTATGCCACAAAGCAAGGCACACCGGTCTGCTCGCTGATTCTGTTGATGCGGATACAGTCGTTATAGCTTGCTGCCAGAGGCTTTTCTACGTATACAGGCTTGCCTGCATGCATCGCCATGATGGCAAAGGTGGCGTGTGATGACGGTGGCGTAGCGATATAGACGGCATTCACGTCAGGGTCGTCGATGAGTTCCTGCGCATCGGTATACCATTTTCTTATATGATGGCGCTCGGCATAGCTTCGCGCCTTCTGTTCGCTACGGCTCATCACCGCAACAACCTGCGATCCCTCCACCTCGTTGAATGCCGGACCGCTCTTCTTTTCGGTTACTTCACCGCAGCCGATAAATCCCCAGTTAATCTGTTTCATTCTTTTCTTCTCTTTTTAGAAGACATCCGGCAGTTACTCTCCTGCCAGAGACTTGTTGATTTCGTCGATATAGTCGAGCACCTCGTCACGACCCGTCTTCTTCTCACTGCTGGTGATGAAGTATGGAGGGAGCGCCTCCCAACGGTCTTCCAGGGCGTGCATCCACTTTTCTGCATTCATGCGAGCCTTGACTGGACCCAACTTATCAGCCTTGGTAAAGACGATGCAGAAAGGCACATTGCTCTCGCCCAACCAATCCACGAACTCACGGTCTATCTTCTGCTGGTCGTGGCGCACATCGATGAGCACGAAGACGTTTGCCAACTGTGGGCGCTGCAGGATATAGCTGCTGATCATCTGCTCCAACTGCTTCTGCACGGTCTTTGAGCGCTTGGCGAAACCATAGCCAGGAAGGTCGACCAGATACCATTCGTTATTGATGATAAAGTGGTTGATGAGCAGGGTTTTACCCGGAGTGGCTGAAGTTTTAGCCAAACCCTTGTGATTGCAGAGCATATTGATGAGGCTCGACTTGCCCACGTTACTTCTGCCGATGAAGGCATACTCGGCCTTGTTATCTTTAGGGCACATGCTCACTCGTGGAGCCGATATTGTAAATTCAGATTTCTTAATTTCCATTCTTTCTATTTTCTTTTATAAATGTTTAATTATTAAAGGCAGCACACCAACTTATCATAAAGTTCGCAGCACACCAACTTATCGTAAAGTTCAATGTTCAACGCACAAAGTTCAATGTTCAATGTTCAAAGTCTAGAGCATTTCTGCCAATTCCAGCCATCTCATTTCCTTCTCGTCAAGTTCGTCCTTGATTTCAGGCAGGCGCTTGCTCTTTTCCGTCAGTTCCTCTACCGAGAGGGTGCCGCTGCAAAGGGCCTCTTCCAACTTTTTCTGCTCTTCGGTGAGCTTATCTATTTCCTGGGTCAGCTGCTCATATTCACGCTTCTCCTTGTAGCTCATCTTGCGCTTGTTCTCAAAGTTGGCATCACGCTTGGCGGTGCCGGCCCCATCGTTTGTGCTGGCGCTGTTGCTGGCTGTGGTTTTCGCTGCAGCCGCAGCTTTCTCTGCCTCATCCTTCTCCTGCAAACGGCTCCAGTCACGATATTGCGTATAGTTGCCAGGGAAATCCTGAATCTCGCCCTCGCCCTTGAACACCAGGAGATGGTCCACCACCTTGTCCATGAAATAACGGTCGTGACTCACCACGATGACGCAACCGGCGAAATCCTGCAAGTATTCTTCCAATACCTGGAGGGTCTGGATATCGAGGTCGTTGGTAGGCTCATCGAGCACCAGGAAGTTAGGATTCCTCATCAGCACCGTACAGAGATAGAGCTTGCGCTTCTCGCCACCACTCAACTTATATACGTAGTTGTGCTGCTCCTCGGGAGTGAAGAGAAAGAACTGCAGGAACTGCGAAGCCGTCATGTGCTTGCCATTTCCCAGGTCGATATAGTCGGCAATCTCGGTAATGACATCGATGACCTTCTGGTCTTCACGGAACTTCAATCCCTCCTGCGAGAAATAGCCGAAGCGCACGGTCTCTCCGATATCAAACTTGCCGCTATCGGGCTGCACCTCGCCCAGGAGCATCTTGATGAAGGTAGATTTACCCGTACCGTTGTTACCCACGATGCCCATCTTCTCGAATCGGGCAAAGTTGTAGTAGAAGTTGTCGAGAATCACCTTCTTCTTACCCCTGTCGTCGAACGCCTTGCTCACATACTGGCACTCGAAAATCTTGGAACCGATATATACAGTAGAAGCCTTCAGGCGCACCTGTCGGTCTTCGATGCGCTGCTTCGCCACCTTTTCCAACTCGTAGAAGGCATCCTCACGATACTTCGCCTTATGACCGCGAGCCTGAGGCTGTCGGCGCATCCAGTCCAGCTCTCTGCGATAGAGATTCTTGGAATGCTGGATTTCGGCACGCAGGTTGTCCATGCGCTCCTGTCGTTTTTCCAGATAGTAGGCATAATTGCCACGATAGGTATAGATGGTCTTATCATCGAGTTCCAGGATGGTATTGCACACCTTGTCGAGGAAGAATCGGTCGTGGGTTACCATGAAGATGGTCTTGTTGCCACGGTTCAGATAGCCCTCCAGCCACTCAATCATCTCCAGGTCGAGGTGGTTGGTAGGCTCATCGAGCATCAGGAAGTCGGGCTCGTCAATCAGCACATTGGCAAGCGCCACACGCTTCTGCTGGCCACCACTCAACTGTCCCATCGGCTGATCCATGTTGGTGATATGCAACTGTGTGAGAATCAGCTTAGCCTTGAGCACCTTTTCGGGGTCATCCTCGTGGTTGAAGCAAGCCTCCAGTACGCTCTCTTCCGGGTCGAACTTCGGCGACTGCTCCAGATAGCCCACCTTCAGGTCGCGGCGATAGATGATGTCGCCACTCTCATGTCCCTCCTTATCCATGAGCACCGACATCAACGTAGATTTGCCCGTGCCGTTTCTCGCCACGAGTCCCACCTTCTGTCCTTCAGCGATAGAGAAGGAGATATTATCAAAAAGAACCTCAGCACCAAAACGTTTGGTGAGGTTTTGAACGTCTAAATACGGTATTTGACTAGCCATTTTTGTTATTTTTGTGTGCAAAGTTACAAAAAAAATTGGCAGAAACAAAATTTTTTGGCTATCTTATTTGGCAGAAACAAATTTTTTAGTTATCTTTGCACCGAATTTAATCAAAACATCTAGTGTTTCCATTCTCGAAACGCTACATTTCATAGAAAAATCATATAATATACAATATAATAATGTATAGCAAAGACGAATTATCAGCAAAAAGTGTCGTTCAACTGAAGGACATTGCTAAAGAGATTGGAGCCAAGATTAAGTCAGGCGACAACAAGGAGACTATTATCTATACCATCCTTGATGCCCAGGCTGAAGGCCCAACAGATGATGCTGCACCAAAGCGTAAACGTACACGCATTGCCAGCAAGAAAGAAGACCGTGTTTATTCTGTCAATGGAACTGATGGCGAGAACTTCGACGTGATGAAGAACCAGGCTACCGGACCTGTAGATGCATCGCAGGATGCAGCCCCACAGGGAGCCGCAGCCACAGCAGATCCGCTGGCTGCTTTCCCAAAGCACAGAGGCAGAAAGAGCAAGGCAGAACTGGAGGCCATTGCTGCGGCTAAAGCTGCTGCCATCAAGATGCAGCAGGCTGCTCAGCAGCAAGAGGAAAGCGAAAATGAAGGCAATTTTTTTGATGCCGAGAGCAACAGCGAGACTGAGCAGTATGCACAGACTGATGCTGAGCTGAATGTACAGACTGATGATGAGCAGGAGGCACAGATCAACGAAGAGCAGGCGGCACAGGCTAGCGCAGAACAGCCAGCACAGGCTGAATCTGACCAGGCAGCAGTCGCAGAGAGCGAAGAGCATTTCATTCCTGAAGCCCAGTTTGCCACTGGCGAATCCAGCGACAACAGCGAAAGCAATAACGAACTGATGGCTATGCTCCAGGCAAAGCTCAACTCTCATAACGATAAGCCAGCAGACCATGAGGAAAAGGCAGAGGCTAAAGAGACCGTCAAGAAGGCAAACAATGCCGCAGGCGCTGCAGCCGCGACTACTCCAGACGGCGTCTGGAGCGGCGACCCAGGCGACGGCACCGACTTCATCACCGTGGTAGATATTCCAATCGAAGACCAGGCAGCCACGCCAACATACGATATCTTCGATCGCCCTACCACTCCGGTTGCATCCGGCAACACTCCTGCCGCTGCACCTCAGACAGCCAACAGGGAGCCAGAATACGACTTCTCCAACATCATCAGCGCCAATGGTGTGCTCGAAGTGCTTTCAGACGGCTACGGATTCCTTCGCAGCAGCGATTTCAACTATCTTTCTTCTCCAGACGACATCTATGTGGCTACCAATTTCGTGAAGCGATATGGATTGAAGACGGGTGATGTAGTTCAGTGCCACGTGCGTCCTCCTCACGAGGGAGAGAAGTACTTCCCACTTACCAGCATCGACAAGATCAATGGCCGTGACCCATCAGAGGTACGCGACCGTGTTCCATTCGAGCACCTCACCCCACTCTTCCCTAACGAGAAGTTTAATCTCTGCGGCGACCGTCGCACCACCAACCTGAGCACCCGCGTGGTAGACCTCTTCTCACCAATCGGTAAGGGACAGCGTGCGCTCATCGTGGCTCAGCCAAAGACCGGTAAAACCATCCTGATGAAGGACATTGCCAACGCCATCGCAGCCAACCACCCAGAAGCATACCTCATGATGCTGCTCATCGACGAGCGTCCTGAGGAGGTTACCGATATGGCTCGCACCGTGAATGCCGAGGTCATCGCCTCTACCTTCGACGAGCCAGCCGAGCGCCACGTGAAGATTGCGGGCATCGTTTTGGAGAAGGCAAAGCGCATGGTAGAGTGCGGTCACGATGTAGTCATCTTCCTCGACTCCATCACCCGTCTGGCACGTGCCTACAACACCGTAGCCCCAGCATCAGGTAAGGTGTTGACCGGTGGTGTGGATGCCAACGCATTGCAGAAGCCAAAGCGCTTTTTCGGTGCAGCCCGTAACATCGAGGGTGGCGGTTCTCTCACCATCATCGCTACAGCCCTGATTGATACAGGTAGCAAGATGGACGAGGTTATCTTCGAGGAGTTCAAGGGTACCGGTAACATGGAGTTGCAGCTCGACCGCTCACTCAGCAACAAGCGCATCTTCCCTGCCGTCAACCTGGTGGCTTCTTCTACCCGTCGCGACGACCTCTTGCAGGACAAGAAGACGCTCGACCGCATGTGGATTCTGCGCAAGTTCATTTCAGATATGAACCCTATCGAGGCGATGAATACCATCCACAAGAGCATGCAGACTACTCGCAACAACGAGGAGTTCCTGATTTCCATGAATTCATAAATTCAGCTTTAACAGCATAAAAGTTGAGGGCGTTTCATCCTTTAGGACGAAGCGCCCTTTTCTTATCATCTGATAGGAAGCCTTACTTTGTTACACACATAACAAAGTAGAAACAAAGTGATATATAAATTATTGCCACAAAACTAGCAAAAATGATAGCAAAGTGTCATTTTCAAGGCTAAAAACAAGTGGTTGACCCATATCAAGAAATGCATATTGCAATGATATTTCTCGGCAAAAGATGCCGTTATTTGATAAAAAAGTGTTAACTTTGCACTCGTATTTAAGGAATAACAAATAATAAATTTTAAAAAGGTTAATAATTATGATGACTATTTTTACAATGGCTTTCGCCGCAGTTATGTTTTCAGGTATGGTTCTTTGCATGGGCATGTTCTTGAAACACGTAGTAAACTCAATTCCTGAAATGGCTAACATGAGCCATTCTGTTAGCTTGAGCAAGTAAGAATAGCAACACTACGATATATATATGAATATATCTGAATCACTTTAGAAATAAAGAGAGATTTAATCGGGTAGGAGGTAAATGTTACTCATAAGAGGCATTTACCTCCTACTTTCGCATTCACCGACCTCCCACACCACCGTACGTGCGGTTCCGCATACGGCGGTTCCTACTTTGGGTGCCATTCGAGATACGAACCCATCAGCGTGACATACCCTGCCTTGCGAAGACTATCATTGCTGATAGCCATTTTCAAAATAGGACTGTCTGCTACACGCCAATACCCAAGACGGCTGTTGCTCCACATATAGGCTTGGCATTTATCTATACCACACCTTACGAGGTTGGCAATCCTCGTCTTGACTCTCTTCCAAGACTTCCATATACACATGCGTATTCGTCTGCGCAGCCATTTGTCCGTTTCAAGGAGCAGTTGCTTCATATTTGCAAGATGATAGTACCCCACCCATCCTCGTATGTATTCCTCTAGCTTTTGCTTCCGTTTTTCATATCCCCATCCATTGCTCCGACTCGTAAGTTCCTTTAGTTTGGCTTTCATCTTTGCTTTGGATTTGGGATGCACAGTCAGTTGGCATTTGCCTTTGGATACATAGAAGGAGTAGCCGAGGTATTTCACACCACGCACATACGAGACGACCGTCTTCTCCTTGTTCACCTTGAGGTATAGTTTGCCTTCTATGAACTTGGTGATGGACTCCTTGACTCGCATTGCCGCTCGCTTGGACTTACAAAATATCATTGAGTCATCGGCATAACGAACAAAGGGGAGACCTCTGCGTTCGAGTTCCTTGTCCAACTCGTTGAGCATGATGTTGCTCAACAGTGGACTCAACGGTCCTCCTTGGGGAGTTCCCTCCTCACTTGCCTCGAACAAGCCTTTGTTTATCACACCACTGCGAAGATATCTGCTGACTTCTCACGGCTAGCTTTACTCCTTGCCTTTCGCAACATAGCTATTCGACAAGTCCGTGAGACCTCCT
>CAKQCH010000077.1:0-12225 GCA_934216735.1 uncultured Prevotella sp. | reverse complement strand
TCGATGCGACCGATATGTGGGAATGGAGGAGCCATTGAACCGATGCCCCAAACACCCAACTTCTGTGCGTGCTCAGCAAGGCGACGACTTTCACGGAGGCAGCAGCTGCCCACATGCACGATAATCTTGAAATCCTTTGGAGCCACCGCTACCCATCTCTCGGCGAGAAGCATTCTCTCCTCGGTGGTCAGCATGTAACCTTCACCAGAAGAGCCGTTGATGAACACGCCCTTCAGACCGTTTTTCTGAAGCATCTTGGCATAAGCCTCGATAGGTTCCAAGTTCACATCACCGTTGGCATAAAAAGGAGTGAACGGTGCATCAATGAGTCCAATGATTTTTTCCATAATCAAAAAATATTTTATACGTTAATTATATGATTCTTAATTCTTTATCTTATTCCAGATTATCTTATTTAAGAAAATCTGTCTTTATCTTATTCCAGATTATCTGTCTTTGGCTTCAGGCAGACAAGCTGGAGAGTCAGTGCAGCTATCACCACGATGCCGAGTACGGCGAAGGCAAAGCCCAGGTTGCCGCCATCAGAGCACTTACCCATCACCTGTGTAACCATGGCTCCGGCAAATACGCCCACCATATTCATGATACCGTATGCGGTGGCTCTGTACTTTGCCGAGATGATCTGGCAGAGGATTGGCATATTGTTGGCATCAAACATACCATAACCGATACCGAAGAGCAAGCCTGCACCTACGATGGCTACCAGACTGTGACCGAAGCCGAGGAGGAAGAGCGCAGGAATGGTCATTCCCAAACCGATGGCACTGGTATAGACACGGCCACGGATGTTCTTCTGTACCCACTTGTCTGAAAGCACACCTCCGTAGAGTACACCAATCAATGAAGATACGGCAATGGTGAAGGTTGACATAGGACCCGCCTGCGACATTGGGATGCCCAAATTCTCAGCAAACAAGGTAGGGAGCCAGTTCTTGGTTGCCCAACCCGGGAGAGAAGGTACTGCAAAATAGAAAAGGATAACCCAGAAAGCCCAGGTAGAAAGCACTACCGACAAGCCTTGGAAGAGTCCGCCCTTCGTAGGTTTCACCTGCTGCGCCGCCACACTCACGGTCTCCTTTTCCTTATCATGCAAGAGGAGGAGCAATACTACGGAATAAGCGATTCCGAGGATACCGAACCAGTGGAAAGTGGTATGCCAAGAGAAGGCTGCAGCCACTGTGGCACCGAATCCGCCGATGGCCTGACCCACATACAAACCGGTCATGTGGACGCCGATGGCGAGAGAGCGGGATTTGCCTTCATGCCAATCGGCAATGAGCGAGAGAGCAGAAGGGATGTAGAGTGCCTCACTGATACCCATCAAAGCTCTGAGCATGTAGAGCTGGTTGAAACTGGAAGCATAACCCATGAGGTAAGTAACCAGAGACCAGACGAAGAGACTGCCCACCACCAATTTCTTTCGGCTGATTCTATCAGCCACGATACCAGCGAATGGGCTCACGATTCCATACACCCAAAGGAAGACAGCCATCAAAGCTCCGAAGGCCTCAGCCTGCTGTAATTCCACGATGTCAACCTTCATTTCTGCCTGCATGGTTGAAAGCATCTGGCGATCCATATAATTGAGAAGTGCAACCACCCACAGGAGCGCAACAACCAACCAAGGGTAAAACTTTCTATTTTTCATTGTTGTTGTTATTGTTAGTTTACAATATAATTATTGTTAGTTAGAAATTCTGCTGCAAATATACGACTATTTTTAATATCAACCAAATTTTAAGGAAACTATTTTCATTATTATAATTAAATAAATTAGTTTATTTATTTATTATGACAGTTTCACCCCTTATACCTTATTATATATTATATAGGGCACCTCGATGCATCATTTATAGCACAAAGAAAGCCGCTTTTGGGGCTAAGGGTATCCCAGCTATCGCTTTCCAGGGTACATTCGGGGGAAATCAGAGCAAAAAATGTTTAAATTGGCGCTTTCTTTAAAATATTTAGATTAATTAACTAGCAAATATTAATAAAATGGATTTATTTATTTAACTTTGCACCGTTAAATAATTCATTAAGGCAACGCTTATGTTAAAGAACATCATCAACCAAACCAAATGGTCGGCCTCTATGACTGCTATCCTAAACCAGTTTATAGAATATGGCGGGCAGACCATAGCCGAACTCTCAAAAAGCCTAGGCGTTAGCGTGCCATACACCACAAAGACTCTAAACGAGCTGATTGACATCGGCCTGGTACAGGTAACAGGAAAGAAAGACAACTATTCGAAAAGAGCACCCAAGATATACGACCTGATTGCCACATCGGGCTACTTCCTGGGAATCGACACGGGAAAGGATAATCTAACCTTCGGCATCTGCGATTTTTGCGGCAACATGGTGACAGAACCACAGAAGATAGACTTCATCTACGAGGACAGCATGGAATGCTTCGAGCAATTCGTCAGTCTCACCAACGAGTTTATCGAAAAATCGGGCATCACCAAGGAACAGATTAAGAATACCTGCCTGAGCATCGGCGGACGTGTGAATCCTAACACAGGCTGCGCCTATAATTACTTCACCTGCGTGCAGAAGCCACTGGCAGAAATCCTGTCGGAAAAACTGGGATTATCCGTATGCATCGACAATGACACCCGATGTATGACCTACGGCGAAAGCCTCAGAGGCGTGAGCAAGGGCGTGAAGAACGTTATCTTTGTCAATATCAGCTGGGGTATCGGCATCGGCATCATCATCGACGGCAGACTCTATCTGGGAGAATCGGGCTTCTCGGGAGAAATCGGACACATGCACATCTATAATAATGGCATCATCTGCCATTGCGGAAAAACAGGATGCATGGAAACCGAAGCTTCTGGTTCAGCCCTGCTGAGAAAGATGAACCAGCTGCTCAAGAACGGAGAAACATCGGTTCTCACCGAAAAAGTGATGAAGCAGCACCAGCCGCTCACCCTGCAGGACATTCTCGACGCCATCGGGAAAGAAGACGTGCTCAGCATCGAAGCCTTGCAGAAAATGGCTGTGGAACTGGGAACCAATCTTGCAGGAATCATCAATATCTTCAACCCTAAGATGCTCGTCATCGGTGGAGACCTCTCGGTGACAGGAGACTATCTCACCCAACCAATCTGCATGGGTATCAAGAAGTACTCCCTAAATCTGGTGAGCGAAGACTCACAGATTGTGACATCACAGCTGAAAGGTCAGGCTGGGCTGATAGGCGCCTGCCTCATGGCTAGAAGCAGGATGCTACAAGGGAACTGATTTTCAGAAAAGAAAAAGAAATTGAATATAAACTTTTCAACTATTTATTAATAAAAACATAAACAACTATGCGTGTAATCATCGAAAAGAATTACGAGGAGTTGGCCCGCTGGGCAGCTCGTCACGTTGTGGAGACCATCAAAGCCTTCCAACCAACAGCAGAAAAACCATTCGTTTTGGGTTTGCCAACTGGTTCATCACCTATTGGTATGTATGCAGAAATCGTCAAGGCTGTCAAGGCTGGTGAGGTTTCTTTCAAGCATGTACTCACCTTCAACATGGACGAGTATGTAGGCTTGCCAGAGGGGCATCCAGAGAGCTACCATTCATTTATGGCTTGCAACCTCTTCGACCACATCGACTGCCCTAAGGAGAACATCCACATCCTCAACGGAAATGCAGAGGATCTCGAAGCTGAGTGCGCTCACTATGAGCAGATGATCGAGGAAGCAGGCGGCATCGACCTCTTCATCGGCGGTATCGGTCCTGACGGCCACATCGCCTTCAACGAGCCTTTCTCTTCTCTCACATCACGTACACGAGTTAAGACTCTGACCACAGATACCCGTATCGCCAACTCACGCTTCTTCGGCGGCGATATGAACGCTGTGCCTGCTACTGCACTCACAGTGGGTGTAGGTACCGTGATGGCAGCCAGAGAGGTGATGATCCTCTGCAACGGCCACAACAAGGCTCGTGCACTCCAGGCAGCTATCGAGGGTCCTGTTACACAGGCTTGGACTATCAGTGCGCTTCAGACTCACCAGCACGGCATCATCGTTTGCGATGAGAGTGCCACCGACGAGTTGAAGGTTAGCACCTACAAGTACTTCAAGGACATCGAGAAGGACAACCTGTAAATGATAGCATTTATAAGGACAACTTGTAAAAAATAGAATTACAGAATTATAAGGAACACCCCTACAACCTTTAAAAAACCAGAATAATGAGACTCAATCTAAGTTCACAGATTGTACTCAACAAGGTGCCTTTGGCTTACTACAAGCCAAAGACTACCGTTGAGTATTCAGAAATCTCCAGAATGGAGAAAATTCACACCGACATCTTCGCCTCTTCCATGGAGGGTGCAGCTCACGTAGCTGACCAGATAGAGAAGGAAATCAAGGCAGCCCAGCATGAGGGTAAGTATTATGTAATGGCATTGGGCACAGGTCTTTCGCTCACACCTATCTACAAAGAATTGCAGAAAAGATGCGAGGCTAAACAGCTCAGTTTCAGAAACGTGGTTGCTTTCAACGCCTACGAGTACTATCCTATTGCCAAGGAAAGCTCACTGAAGAGCATCAACCAGCTGAAGGAGCGCTTCCTCGACCATATTGACATCGACCCACAGAATATCTTCACGCTCGACGGCAGCGTGGCTCAAGACGCAGTGCAGGATACATGCCGCCTCTACGAGCAGCGCATCAAGACTTTCGGCGGTCTCGACGTGGCTCTGCTGGGCATCGGAAGAATGGGTAACATCGCTGCCAACGAACCAGGTTCCGGCATCCAGTCGATGACCCGTCTCATCCTCATCGGCAACACATCCCGAGAGGAGATGGAGAACAGCTTCGGCACCAAGGAGCAGATTCCTCCTTGCTCGCTCACCATGGGTATCGCTACCCTGCTCTCTGCCAAGAAAGTATATCTCACAGCTTGGGGCGACGAAAAGGCTGACATCATGCAGAAGGTAGTGGAAGGAAACATCACTGACACATTGCCAGCAAGCTTCCTCCAGACTCATCCTAATGCACACGTCATCCTCGACCTGAGCGCAGCTTCCAACCTCACCCGCATCAAGCATCCATGGCTCGTAACCAACTGCGAGTGGACCGACAAGCAGGTGCGTTCGGCACTGGTATGGCTCTGCCAGAAACTGCACAAGCCTATTCTGAAGTTGACCAACAAGGATTACAACGAGAATGGCTTGAGTGAGCTCCTGGCTCTCTACGGCTCTGCATACAATGCCAACATCAAGATCTTCAACGACTTGCAGCACACCATCACCGGATGGCCTGGCGGCAAGCCAAACGCTGACGACACTTATCGCCCAGAGCGTGCGAAGCCATTCCCAAAGAAGGTGATTGTCTTCTCTCCTCACCCAGACGATGACGTTATCTCTATGGGTGGCACCATCCGCCGCCTGGTTCAGCAGCAGCACGAGGTTCACGTGGCTTACGAGACATCGGGCAACATCGCTGTAGGCGACGAGGAGGTGACAAGATTCATGCACTTCATCAACGGCTTCAACCAGATTTTCGCTGATTCTAAGGACAGCGTTATCTCTAAGAAGTACAAGGAGATCAAGGAATTCTTCGCCAACAAGAAGGAGGGCGACTTCGACACTCGCGACATTCTGACTATCAAGGGCTTGATTCGTCGTGGCGAGGCCCGCACAGCATGTACCTTCAACCAGATTCCTCTGAACCGTGTTCACTTCCTCGACTTGCCATTCTATGAGAGCGGTAAGATTGAGAAGTTGCCGATGACAGAGAAGGATGTTGAGATTGTTAGAGCTTTGTTGCAGGAGGTGAAGCCTCATCAGATTTATGTAGCTGGTGACCTGGCTGACCCACACGGCACCCACAAGAAGTGTACCGACGCTGTTCTCGCAGCCATCGACGAGGAGAAGAAGGCTGGCGCTGAGTGGTTGAAGGACTGCCGCATCTGGATGTATCGTGGTGCATGGGCAGAATGGGAGATTGAGAACATCGAGATGTGTGTTCCATTGAGCCCAGAGGAGTTGCGAGCAAAGCGTAACTCTATCCTGAAGCATCAGTCACAGATGGAGAGTGCCCCATTCCTGGGCAACGACGAGCGCCTGTTCTGGCAGCGTGCCGAGGATCGCAACCGTGGCACCGCCCAGCTCTATGATGAGTTAGGCCTGGCTTGCTACGAGGCTATGGAGGCTTTCGTGGAGTATGTTCCGCTATAAGCATCTTATAGGTATATAAATATCTTATAGTTGACAAATATTCAAGGAATTTGATCCTCTAACTTTTATATCAACTATTCATTTAAGCATTTAAATGTACGAGAAAAATTGGTGTTTGTGCCCTCTTGCTGTGAAGCAAGGGGGCATTTTTTGCTTATCATCATCTAAAAAATAGCGAAAGCCTTGGATTTTAGTAAGAAAAAACGTACCTTTGCAATCAAAAAGCAACACTACGAATATGAAAAGAATCAAAATGCCACTTTTGGCAAAAGTCAAAACACCACTTTTGGCAAGAATCATCATTGCCATCATCTTGGGTGTAGTTTTCGGCAATTTCTTCAATGAAGCGGCCGTCAGAGCATTCCTCACCTTCAATGGTATCTTCAGCCAATTCCTGGGCTTTATGATACCGCTCATCATCATCGGTCTCGTTACACCAGCCATTGCCGACATCGGTCACGGTGCCGGAAAGCTCCTCCTTGCCACCGTGGGCATCGCCTTTGCCGACACCATCCTGGCAGGTCTGCTAGCCTATGGCACAGGATCGGCGCTCTTCCCTCACATGATTGCCAATTCTGCCCATGTGGCAGTAGATAAGGTAGAAGAACTCAAACCCTTCTTCGAAATCAAGATACCAGCCATGGTAGACGTGATGAGTGCCCTCGTCTTCTCGTTCATTGCCGGACTGGGCATTGCCCACAAAGGCAGCCGCACCATGCAGAACGTTTTTCAGGAATTCAAGGAAATCGTATCTGGTGTCATCGCCAAAGTCATCATTCCCCTCCTGCCCCTTTACATCTTCGGCATCTTCCTGGGCATGACTTTCTCGGGCGAAGCATACCATATTCTGCTTGTCTTCGCACAGATTATCCTCGTGATTCTCGTGCTCCATATCGTAATATTACTTTACGAATATCTGTTGGCTGGAGGCTTAACCCATAAGAATCCGTTCAAGCTGTTGCTCAACATGTTGCCAGCCTACTTCACGGCACTGGGCACCTCATCGTCTGCAGCCACCATTCCGGTTACACTGAAGCAGACCTTGAAAAACGGCGTTACCGATGGCATTGCCGGCTTCACCATTCCACTCTGTGCCACCATCCACCTCTCGGGTTCAATGATGAAGATTACCTGCTGTGCGCTTACCATCTGCCTCATCAATGGTTTGCCGTGCAATCTGCCTCTCTTCCTCAACTTCATCTTCGTGCTCGCCATCTGCATGGTAGCAGCTCCGGGAGTTCCAGGAGGAGCTGTGATGGCAGCACTCGGTCCGCTAGCCTCAGTATTGGGTTTCAATGCTGATATGCAGGCGCTTATGATAGCCCTCTATATTGCGATGGACAGTTTCGGCACCGCCTGCAATGTAACGGGCGATGGTGCCATCGCCATTGTCGTTGATAAGATATTCAGGAAGGATCAATAAGAGAAAAAGGTGTGTCATGGAGTTATGACACACCTTTTTCTCTTATGTAAACTTGAATATCTAGAACTTAATCCAGGTCAGCTTCTTCCATATTCCCTCAAAAGGACCATGGGAATGATACTTGAGCCAGATATTTGAAAACTGACATTGAACCACTGCCAATCCTCGCAAGGCATCAGCCACGTCAATACGGCTGTTTTTCAATCCTAATGTCTTGTAAAAATTCATTTCGATATTGTATGTTAGTTATTATGAGTTGGCAAAGGTATAACATTTTATTGGAAAAAGAGAATTATCCCAAATGTATAACAAATATTAAGTTTTAAGATTATCCTTTAAAATCAGTTAAAAAATGGGTGTTTCCTCATAAAATGTGTGGAAACATGATAGGATTCCCTCACAAAATGTGTATATTTGCAGCGTTATTCCCACATAAAATGTGGGAGAACAGGTGATTATTCCCTCATAAAATGTGATTTTAAGATACGGATTATGGAAAGATTAGCTATCGATGAACTTCTGAAATGGAAGAATAAACAATATCGGAAACCTCTTATTATTGAGGGTGCCAGGCAGGTGGGAAAGACTTGGCTGGTGAAGGAGTTTGCCCGCCAGAATTACAAGCAGCTGGCGTATGTGAACTTTGAAGAGATGAAGATTCTGCAGAATCTCTTTGAACAGGATTTCAATATTCCTAGAATTCTTACAGCTATTGGGGCTGCAACGAATGTAACCTGCACAGAGGGCGAAACGCTGATATTCCTGGATGAGATTCAGGCTGCCCCTCATGCTGTTACTTCTCTCAAATATTTTGCAGAGAATGCGCCGGGCTATCATGTCATAGCTGCAGGTTCTCTTCTGGGTATCGAACTGCATCAGGGGGAATCTTTTCCTGTGGGTAAGGTGGAATTTCTCTCTCTCTGTCCAATGAACTTTATCGAGTTTGTGATGGCTATGGGAGAGAAGAATCTGGCGCAGCTGATTCAGACGAAGGATTGGAATATGGTAACAATGTTTGCTCCCAAGTTTCAAGAACTCTTAAAGTATTATTACTACGTGGGAGGCATGCCTGAAGCCGTATTGAGCTTTTGCCAGAACCGTGACTGGAAAGAGGTGAGAACCATACAGAAGGACATTCTGAACAGTTATCAGAGAGATATGTCGAAGCATGCTCCATCGGAGATTATTCCCCGTATTACTGATTTGTGGAAATCCTTGCCCGCCCAGTTGAGCAAGGAAAACAGGAAGTTTATCTATGGAGTGGTGCGCGAGGGGGCAAGAGCCCGGGAGTATGAGTTGGCCTTGCAGTGGCTGCTGGATGCCGGACTGATATATAAGGTATATAATGTGAAGGCTCCCCGACTTCCGCTTGCCAGTTATGAAGACCGGGCGGCCTTCAAGATCTTTGTCCTGGATGTCGGGCTTCTAGGTGCGATGTCTAATCTCAAGGCTGCGACAATAGTGGCTGGCAACAGTATTTTTACCGAGTTTAAAGGGGCATTGACGGAACAGTATGTTTTGCAGCAGCTCATTCTCAAGTATGAACCCTATTATTATGCCAAGACAAACAGTACTCAGGAGATTGATTTCCTGCTCCAGGATGAGGAGGATGAGATTGTTCCGCTGGAGGTGAAAGCCGAGACGAATGTCAAGGCAAAGAGCCTGCGCCAATTTGTTGCTGACAACCAGCCAAAGAAGGCCTATCGAATCTCCATGAATGATTATCTGCAGGAAGATTGGGTTACAAACGTACCGCTCTATGCGATAAATGGTCTCGAATTTTAGCGGTGTTTTACTTTGTGTGTTTGTGCCCTCTTGCTGTGAAGCAAGGGGGCATTTTTTGATTATCATCAATAGATATTATCTATCAACTTATAGCCAGAATCTTTCGTTTATCTATAATAAAAGTATTAACTTTGCAGCCGAAATCAAAATTACAAATAAAAAAACAATGGAAAAAATGACAATGAAAAAAATGACAATGGAAACAAGAAAAGAAATAGCAGCAGAAAAGAAACGTTGTGGCTCACATAATTGCACACAGGCTGTGCTCTGCACCTACCACGACTTCACCGGTATGGACGAGGAAACCATCAAGAACGCTGGCAATGCCTTTGCTGCAGGTATGGGTAATATGGAGGGAACCTGCGGAGCCCTCGTTGGTGCAGGCATCGTACTTGGACTCGCTACACAAGACAAGGCGAAGTCTATCAAGGGCATGAGAATGATAATGGATAAGTTTAAGCAACGCAATGGTGCCACACAATGCAAACTGCTGAAAGGTGTGGGAACAGGAAAAGTGCTTCGCGAGTGTCCGCTCTGCGTGGCTGATGCATCTGATTTTCTGGAAGAGATACTGGAAAAGGAAGGTATTCAGAAGTAAGCAGTAATATGGCTAAGTATAAAGCAATTAACGAGCAAAACCGCTGCGTGGCATGTGGCGTTTGCGTGAAAGTATGTCCTAAGGATGCCATCAGCATCTACAAGGGATGCTATGCCCAGATAGATGAGGAGAAGTGCATAGGCTGCGGCATCTGCGAGAAAAACTGTCCGGCAGGAGTAATCCATAAAGTTTTAAGACAACCCGTTTAATTTCATCAAATTGATTCGTATGGCAAAACAGAAAAATAAGAAATGGAGTGATTACCTGTGGCTCGTATCTGCCACCTATTTCACCCTCGGATTCTTCAATATCGTGTTCGCATGGCTCGGAGTCATCTGTTTTCTGATTCCGCTGCTCATGACCATATTCGGAGGCGGAAAGGGATATTGCAACAACTATTGTGGACGAGGACAACTCTTCCTGCAAATAGGAAACACCCTGGGATGGTCGCGCAAGAAGGTGGCACCAAGATGGCTCTCGTCTAAATGGTTCCGCCATGGCTTCCTCCTGTTCTTCATGTTCTTCTTTATCCAGATGATCATCCTTACCACAATGGTGGCAAAGGGCACAGAAAATCTCCATCAGACCATCCACCTGCTATGGACCTTCAACGTGCCATGGCATTGGGCTTACCCGGTAGAGATTGAGCCATGGAAGGCACAGTTTGCCTTCGGTCTCTATGGCATCATGCTCACCTCGCTGATTGTGGGCGTTCTGCTCACCATTATCTATCGTCCAAGAACCTGGTGCGTGTTCTGTCCTATGGGCAACATGACACAGCTGATATGTAAACTCAAAGCAAGATAAATTCAAGCAAGATAAATTCAAGCAAGATAATTCAAAGCAAAATGAATCTGCAACAACTCAAATATATCGTAGCAATCAACCGCTTTCGCAACTTTGCGAAGGCGGCTGACTCGTGCAATATTTCCCAACCTACACTCAGTGCCATGCTGCTGAAGTTAGAAGAAGAACTCGATGTGCGCATCTTCGACCGCACCAACAAACAGGTAACACCAACGAGTGCAGGAGAGAAAATCATCCTTCAAGCTAAAAAGACACTTTTGGAGCTAGAGAAAATCACAGAACTCGTGGCTGAAGAGAAGAACCAGATTGGCAAATCTCTGTCTCTCTCCGTAGGTCCCTCCATCGCTCCTTATATTCTTCCCAAATTCATCAAGCATTATAGAAAAGATTATCCTGAAGTAAACCTCTCTATTCAAGAGATGAAATCAGAAGAAATGTTTCATGTTTTGCAAGATGGAGAAATAGATGCTGGCATTGCCATCTCAGACCTGCCTCGTAAAGGAATACTGGAGATTCCGCTTTACACAGAACGCTTTTATGTATATTTATCGGAAGACTGCTGGCGCAAGCTGCCCGTGTTCAAGCCAGAGAATCTGGAGCATGAGAACATGTGGATTATGAAAGAAGCACAATGCCTTCGCGATAGTGCTTTCTCCTTCTGTAAAGCAAGAAGCAAAGGGCAGCACATCTATGAGTCAGGCAGCATAGAAACTTTAATTCGCATCGTGGATGAGAACGGCGGGTTCACCATCATTCCAGAAATGCACCTCGAATTCCTAAATGAGGCACAACGCAAGAATGTAAGAAAGATAGAAGGAGATTATCTTTCCCAGAGACGCATCTCCCTATACATCAGGGAAGACTATATCAAGGAACGAATGCTTAACACCATCATCAACAGCATGAAAGAATTTATGCCAGTGCAGATGATGAGTGAAGGCATCCGGAAATATGGAATAAGACTGTAAAACTGGAGTGTCTAGTTTTACAGTAAACTTCTTATATTTAGAACTTAATCCAGGTCAGCTTCTTCCATATTCCCTCGAAAGGACCATGGGAGTGGTACTTGAGCCAGAGGTTGGAGAAGAGGCATTGCACTATCACCATAGCGATGCCCACAAAGAAGGCGTAGGTGATGCCGAGTTTCGTCTGAAGATTGAAACCATAATAGGCAAACAGTCCGCAACCGATGATAGACTGGAGAAAATAGTTGGTCAGACTCATCTTGCCAAACTGGCGCAGGAATGACAATCCCTTTCTGAACCATTCCTTACCATACCACAACAGTACGAAGCCTGAAACTACGAACGAGAGGATGAAGAAATTGTAGATAGGATAAAGCCAATTGTTCCATGTTTCCATGTGGCGCACATCAGCTATGCCTCCCACAATCAATACCAG
>CAKQCH010000076.1:0-12510 GCA_934216735.1 uncultured Prevotella sp. | reverse complement strand
TACCCCCTATAGCTGGAAAAAGTCTGCCATTACTGTGCAATCGCAAGCCAGCCTATACGGCGCTAGCCCAATGGCCGTAAGGCCAAATCCGTTTAAATTCCGTGCGTAATCCGTGAAGCAAGAATGTTCCGTTAACTCAGCGTAATCCGATGAAGAAAAACGATGAAGAAACAAAAAAGAGGGTGTGTCTTGGACTTTTGACACACCCTCTTCTACGATTAATCCACCAATCCCTCTACATATTTACATAGAATACCGATGCCGGTGGCATTCTCGCCGCCTTGCGGGATGATGATGTCGGCATAGCGCTTGGTTGGTTCGATAAACTGCTCGTGCATAGGCTTGAGCACCTTGAGATAACGGTCTACCACCATCGAAACCGTTCTTCCACGGTCGATGGTATCACGCTGTATGTTGCGGATCAGGCGCTCGTCGGCATCCGTATCCACGAAAACCTTCAGATCCATCAGGTCACGCAAGCGTTTGTCTACCAGCGTCATGATGCCCTCGATGATAACCACAGGCTTCGGATCCACATGCACAGTTTCCTTCTCACGGTTACACTTGATGTAGCTATAGGTAGGCTGCTCGATGGCACGGCCCGCTCTCAGCTCCGCCAACTGCTCGTGCAGCAGTTTCCAGTCGAAAGCATCAGGATGATCGAAGTTGATCTGATGACGCTCCTCCTCGGTCATCTCCGAGGTATCATTGTAATAGGAATCCAATGGCACCACAGCCACGAAATGAGGCGGCAAAGCCTCTACCAGTCGCTTCACCACCGTGGTCTTGCCAGAACCCGTTCCGCCGGCAATACCAATCACAGTTACTTTATCTAGATTTTCCATTTATTCTATTTTTTTCTATAAGATATATTTTACTATAAGATGTCTTCAAACATCTTGCGATAGTACTCTGCCTTCTTCTCCACCGCCATCGGATACGCCCTCGAACTGGAAGGCATGCGATAGAGACGAAGCTTGCGGCTTTCAAACTCAAACTCCACGAATCCTCCCATTTCCGGTTTTTCCTTGATTCCGAAATGTTCTGAAAAGATTCTGGTGGCTAGCTGACCGGCTGTCAGCACCGCCCTGCATTCGGGCAGCTGCCTCAGCATGCCATCCAAGTCAGAAGGCTGCACTATCTGCAGGTCCTTATCCGATGCCGTGTTCTTGGTACGGATCACCTGCTGGGCAGTATCGTATATCGCCACGCCCTTCTCCTTCAGAAACTCCTTGATGGCATCCAGGCGATACGTCTTGTTCTCCACATCCACAAAGTGCAGCTTATCGCCGAAGTAAATGATGCCGAAGATTCTCCACATATCATTCTGAAAGTTAGGATAATACCACGGCATGCACCATCGCTTCTCCGAAGGTGGAAACGTGCCGAGCATCAGCAACTTGGCATTGCCCGGCAACCAAGGCTCAAAAGGATGATTCTCAACCATTACACTTTGAACTTTTTTTAGGCACGGATTACACGGATTACACGGATTTATGGCGCTAATGCCAATAAACCACAATTACAATCACGTAGAAAAAATCCGTGTAATCCGTGTAATCCGTGCCTAAAATCCCATATTAGCTAAACTAAAGTTTTTCCTTCACCAGATACAATACCACTGGCAGGTGGTCGCTGTAGCCATTGAGCCATCTGCCACCAGCCTTGGTTCTCAGAGGCGAACCCTTATACTGGCCCTCCTGCTGGATGAGGTAGTCTCTGCGGAATACGTGGTTCTTCCAGAACTTCAGGCTCGAATAGTCCTTCTTCTTCGCATCCTTGTTCAGCAGGTTAGGAGTCATCACAATCTGGTCGAAGAGGTTCCAGCTGCCATTGTAGAACAAGGTACCCTTGCCCTCCTTTGCCAAAATATTATACCAAGGATTATACATGTCGTCCTCGCCCACCTGCGAAATCTCAGGCTTCGCACGGAGCACCTCATGCATACTCTTATCCGTAGGGTCATCGTTCATATCACCCATCACGAAAACCTTCATGTCCGGATTCACTCTGAGCAGACTGTCCTTCACCACCTTGGTCTGGCGCGCACCGCTCTCACGGTAGAACGAACTCGAGAAACGGCTTGGCCAGTGGCACACAATCACAGCCACGTCTTCGCCCGCCATTTCGCCACGCACCGTCAGGAAACCACGGGTCTTGAAGGCAGAATCCTTCGCCAGTTCCTGCACGTAAGGCACCAACTTCACGTTCTTCACCCTGAAGAGCGCAGGGTTATAGAGCAGCGCACAGTCGATGCCGCGCTTATCCGGACCCTCGATGTGGCAGAACTGCATGTTGCGCGCCTTCAGCGGAGGCTGAGCCGTAAGATCCTTCAGCACATTGGCATTCTCCACCTCGGCAAGACCGATGAAGGCACAGCCCACGTTAGGGAGCACATCCGTACCCATATCAGCCAGGGCACGCGACATGTTCTTCAGCTTACTCGTATATTTCATTCCGTTCCAGCCCTTGGCAGGCAGATACTCATAGTCGTTCTTACCCGCATCGTGGCAAGTATCGAAAAGATTCTCCTGATTATAAAAACCCACTGCATACACCTGGAACTGTTTTCCACCGGCTGCAGCCGTTTTTTTCTTCTGAGCGGAAGCACCCAAGCCAATAATCATCAGCAGGGCAGCCAAAAACCATACTTGTCTTCTCATAATCCTTTATTCGTTATTCTTTCTCGTTTTACATGTATTTAATCTTTTATAACCGCAAAGATAGCATAAATATCGCAAAAAACGCTGCAAAAATGGAGAAAAATTCATTTTTAGCAAATTTTTAACTAAAATGTCTTTCTATATTCAAAAAAAATGTGTTACTTTGCACTTGTACATTTTATTATTAACTTATACAGACTATGCAAAAGAAAATAAAATTAGCAACGTTAGCACTCTTCTCCTGTACGCTTGCGATGGCTCAGAACGGAAAAAACACTGAGCAGAACATGGCACAGGGACTCGACGAGAATGCTTTCACCTTCTCCGAGGCACAGTTGGGCGAGGACGATGACATGTCATCCAATGTCACCATCCTCAACTCTTCATCCAACGTATATGCCAAGGATGCAGGTTACCTCTTCTCGCCTGTGAGATTCCGCTATCGTGCCTTCAACCAGAAATATAACGATGTGTATATCAATGGTGCAGCAATGAACGATATGGAGACCGGACAGTTCAGATTCTCCAACATCGGAGGATTGAACCGATTCTCACGCAACGTGGATTTCGCGCTGCCGTTCGAGGCCAACGGCTATTCCATGACCGGAATGGCGGGTTCCAACAACTATGATTTCCGTGCCGGAAGCATGCAGGAAGGACAGTATGCCAGCGTGGCTGCTGCCAACCGCAACTACACCCTGCGCGGACTCTACACCTACTCCAGCGGATTCAACGCCAAGGGATGGGCCATTACAGCCGGACTCACCTACCGATGGGCCAACCGCGGATACGTGGAGGGCACCTACTACAACGCCCTCTCCTATTTCTTCGGCGTGCAGAAGAAGTGGATGAACGGCCACTCCCTGAGTCTCTCCACCTGGGGAAACCCTACCGAGCGAAGCACCCAGGGAGCTTCTACCGACGAGGCCTACTGGCTCGCCAACGACTACTACTACAACCCATACTGGGGATACCAGAACGGACACAAGCGTAACTCGAGAGTAGTGAACGACTTCGCCCCTTCTGCCATCGCCACATGGGACTGGGACATCAACGACGGCATGAAGCTCACCACTTCGCTCTTCGGAAAATACTCCATGTACAAGAGCACCAAGCTCAACTACAACAACGCCGAGAATCCGCAGCCAGACTACTGGAAGAACATGCCATCTGCCAACTACTACGTGTGGGGCGACTTCCAGAACGGAAACAACATCTACAACTGGGATAGCTGGAACAACGCCGTGAACTACTGGCAGGCTAGCAAGCAGAACCGCCAGATAGACTGGGACCGCCTCTACTACTCCAACCAGCAGGCTGCCAAGAACGGACAGGAGACTATGTACTACTTGCAGGCTAAGCACAACGACAACCTCAACCTCGTGCTCTCCTCAACCCTCAACACCAAGCTCACCAACAAGTCGAGCCTGGCATCGGGCTTCATGCTCGGCATCAACCAGAACCGCCACTACCAGACCATGGAGGATATGCTGGGAGGAAAAATCTTCCACAACATCAACTCCTACGCCATCGGCGAATACTCCATCTCCGACCCACGCGTGCAGTACGACCTGAACACCGCCGGACCTAACAACACCGGCAAACTGGTGTACGAGGGCGACAAGTTCGGCTACGACTATCGCATCGACGTGCAGAAGGCAGGCGCCTGGAGCACCTACAAGACCCGGATTTCACGCTTCGAAGCCATGGTGAGCGGCCGCATCGGCTACACCGGCATGAAGCGCAAGGGATACATGCGCAACGGTATGGCTGCCGACAACAGCTATGGCAACAGCGGCACAGCCCACTTCCTCGACGGTGGTGGCAAGCTGAGCGTGAACTATGATGCAGGCCGCGGTCATGCCTTCCGCATCGGAGCCGGCTACGAGTGGCGTGCACCTATGGCAAACACCGCCTTCATCGCCCCTGAAATCAACAACGATTTCGTTACCAACCTCAAGAACGAGCGCATCTTCAGCTCCGAGGTAAGCTACCAGTATCAGAACGCATGGATGCATGCCAACCTGAGCGGTTACTACAGCCGAATGGAGAATGTAACAGAGTGGCAGAACTTCTACAACGACGACGAGAACTCGTTCACCTACGTGAGCATGACGGGACTGAAGAAGGAATACTACGGTCTGGAGGCTGGCTTGAAGTTCAAGCTCACTTCATGGCTCGACTTCAAGACCCTGGGCACCATCAGCGAGGCTAAGAACATCAACAACGTTACTGCCAACTACATGCTCTCTAAGAGTGCCGAGGTATATACCGACAAGGCTTACGTGATAGATATGCGCGAGAGCGGTACGCCGCTCACCGTGGGAAGCATCGGTCTCGACCTCCATACCAACGGATGGTTCGTGAATCTGAATGCCAACTACTACGACCGCATCTACCTCTCCTATTCTCCAAGCTATCGCTACGAGAAGGTGCTCAAGAACCGCCAGAGTGCCCACCAGAAGTATCCGGAGATTTTCCCATCTGTGGTTACAGAAGATGGAAACAGCTGGCTACCTGAGGCTGTGGCACAGGCGAAGGGTCACGGAGGATGGATGGTTGACATGAGCATCGGCAAGAGCATCCGATTGAAGAAAGGCTCGCTCAACTTCAACCTGATGATTACCAACCTGCTGAACAACCAGAAGCTGGTAACTGGAGGATATGAGCAGAACTCACGTTCGGGCTACACCCTCACCACAGGCGGCGAGGTGAACAACGTTCGCGTTTATCAGTTCTCAAAGAATCCAAAGAAGTATTACGCATTCGGCACCAACGGCATGTTCCAGATTGGCTACCGATTCTAAAACGATGTATCATCGATTCTAGAATGACATAAAATAGATTCTAAAACGACACGACAATGAAAAAGATAAAATTCATAGCAATGGCCATGATGGCGATGGCGGGAATGATGCTGGCATCATGCATGGGCGACAGTTATGCCGACCCGGAGATGGTAGAGACCATCCCTGCTCCTCCTTACGGCAACAACCTGCTCAGAGAGAAGAACGTGGTTACCATTGCACAGCTCAAGAGCGACTACAAGACCACCATCACCGGTGGCGGATACAAGCTCATCGACAAGCCGATGATGATCAAGGGTTACATCACGGGCAATGACATCAGCGGCAACCTCTATCAGCAGGTGGCACTGCAGGATGCCACGGGTGCTATCCTCGTAGATATCAACGGCGGCGGACTCTACGGCTATCTGCCAGTGGGTCAGGAGATTCTCATCGACCTCAACGGTCTCTACATCGGCGGCTACGGCAAGCAGGCTCAGATAGGCGGCATCTACACCAACCTGAAGAAAGGAACCACATCCGTGGGAAAGATGGACCGAACTGTCTGGCAGAAACACTTCAAACTGCTCGATGAGGCAGATGCCAGCAACGTAGAGGCAGAAGAGTTCGACCTGAGCAAGGCTGCCGATGCCAACTATCTGGAAGAGAATGCAGGCAAACTGATGACCATCAGGAAAGTGAAGTTCAACAGCGCCAACGGCAAAAACGTATGGGCAGCCAACGATGAGACCACCAACCAGAGCCTGAAGGATGCCGTTACCGGTCAATGGATCAGCAGCAACACCGTGGTAGTGAGAACATCGGGCTATGCCCGCTTTGCCAATGCCATCCTGCCAGACGGAGCCTATGACATCACGGGTATCTTTACAAGATATAATAATGTATGGCAGATCATCATCCGCAACACTGACGACCTTTCTCCTTCTGTGCTCTCCATCTTCAAGGAGGCTTTCGATGAAAGCCAGGGTGAATTCACTACAGAAAACATCAAACTTGCAGAAGGCGTAAGCTATGCCTGGAAATGGGCTTCGGCTGCATACGGCATGAAGGCTTCAGGCTATGTGAACGGTGCCAACGTTGAACTCCAGTCACGACTCAAGTCACCTGCCATCAACCTCTCATCCGTCAAGAGCGCAACCCTCAAGTTTGACCAGGCCATCAATTTCTCTTCCGACATGACCAAGGAATGCAAGGTTCAGGTTTCTACTGACGGAAAGACATGGACTGATTTGAAAGTTGCGGGTTATCCAACAAAGAATGGTTGGGATTTCGTTACCTCTACTGCAGATTTAACCAAGTATTGTGGCAAGACCATATACATAGGTTTCCTCTATAGCAGTTCCACATCAGCGGCCCCAACATGGGAAGTCAAGAACTTCGTGGTAGATTAACAGAAATCACTTCTATACATTATTATATATAGTAACATCAATAAAAAAGACAACAATATGAAAAAGTATATATTTTCAGTTTTGATGGCGGCGATGGCTGCCTTCACATTCAGCAGCTGCGAGGATGTGCCAGAACCTTACACACTGCCTACCAAGCCGGAAGCCGGTGGCACCACTCAGGGCGAGCCAAAGGGTACAGGTACTGCTGCCGACCCATTCAACAGCATTGCAGCTATCAACTATTGCAAGACCCTGGAGGCAGGCGTGGAGTCTGACAAGGAGGTCTATATCAAGGGCAAGGTAGTGAGCATCAAGGAGCAGTTCTCCACCAGCTTCGGCAACGGTTCGTTCTACATCGCCGATGACGAGACCAGCGAGAAGTTCTACATCTTCCGTTCCCTCTATCTGGGCAACAAGAAGTGGACAGCCAGCGACCCTGAACTCAAGGAAGGCGACGAGGTGGTAGTTTGCGCCAAGGTGATGAACTACATGGGCAACACCCCAGAGACCGTGGCCAACAAAACCTATCTGGTATCCCTGAACGGCAAGACAGCCGATGGCTCAGGCAGTGGCGATGTCACTGGCACGGCAAAGGGCGATGGTTCCGCAGCCAACCCATTCAACAGTGTGGCAGCACAGAAGTACACCGCAACCCTGGCATCAGGCGCCGTATCAGACAAGGAGTTCTACATCAAGGGTAAGGTACAGAGCATCAAGGAGCAGTTCTCAGCATCCTTCGGCAACGGTTCATTCTATATTGCCGATGATGCCAACAGCACCCAGTTCTACATCTTCCGCATCTACTACTTCGGTGGCGAGAAGTGGAAGGAGGGCGATATGACGCTGAAGGAAGGCGATGAGATCGTGGTTTGCGCCAAGCTCATCAACTACATGGGCAACACTCCAGAGACCAACCAGGGCGGTAAGCTCATCTCCGTGAACGGCAAGACCAGCGGCGAAGGCGGTTCCGAGACTCCAGATACCCCATCTAAGCCAGATACTCCAGCCACAGGCGAGGGCTTGACCATCAATGGTACCACCGTTACATTGAGCAATGCGGCAGCTACAACCGCAGGTGCCAGCGTAGAGCTGAATCTCAACGCAGCAGGTTTGGCCAACCAGGCAGCCGTAGAAACCGTGAAGTTCTCAGATGGTTCCACAGTAACCTTCGATGCCAACGGTCAGGAGAACGGTCCTAAGTTCTACACCAACACCAAGGGCGTACGTGTATATGCCAACAACAAGCTCATCTTCAAGGGCATCAAGAAGATTAAGCAGATTGTGATGACCTGCGACAGCTACAACGGCATCAACTACGTGGGCAATGCCACAGCCACCATCGAGTTCTCAGGCAACACAGCCACCTACACCAACCTCTTTACCGAGACAACAGGCGGTGGTGTTCAGCTTCGCGTGAAGACTATCAAGATAGTTTATGCGGAGTAAGATTATAAAAGAATAAATGATTCATCGAATCATCAGAAATATCATCCCCCATCTTCCTCTCTATTCATCAAGAGGAAGATGGGGAATTTTCATTTGCATAGTGTTAAAAATCAAATATTTATGGAGAAAGCCTTGTGTAATTCAGAAAAGATTCTTATCTTTGCAGCAGAATTATAAAATAAACTCATAAACAGATAAAATTATGGCAACACCAATCAGAGTCATTCCTACGCTTCACGGCGAGGAAGCAAGAAAATTCATAGAAAGAGCTGAATGGGTGGAAGCTCATCCAGGGCAGACAAAAATGGATCCAAAGTTCATCAAAATGATGAAAGAGTTTTTGCGTGAAAATAACATGGCTTAATATGAATAGATACGAACTATTAAGCATGTGCAAGTTTGAGGAAATAACTCCTCAAAAACTTGCTTCATGCGATTATTTTGAATGTGAGAACAAAGACTTGAACGATTTCTTTGCTAATGATGCCGTGAAATACGCCAAGCGTTTGCTCGGCAAAACGTATGTATTTTGCCTTAAAGAAAATCCAAATACAATCGTAGCTGCATTTACTGTTTCAAATGACAGTATACGCATGACAAACAAACTAAACGAAGAGTCTAAACAAATATTCCTACACGACACATCGCTAGAAGACAAATGCCTCAGACGTTTTCCCGCAGTACTTATAGGCAGACTTGCTACCAACAAGAATTTTGCAGGAAAAGGCATCGGCTCTGGAGTTATGGATTTCATAAAATATTGGTTTAGACTCAATAACAAAACAGGTTGCCGTTTCATTATCGTTGACGCATACAGCAATGAAGCAACCCTACATTATTATCTAAAAAACGATTTTAGTTTTCTTGTAGAAGACGAAAGACTTGAAGCTAAATACGTCGGGATTGGTATGGGACGTCTCCCACTTCATACACGTTTAATGTATTATGACTTACTCAAGTTGAATGAATAGAGATTAATGACCCATAATAAACTAGGAGGAATAAATATGGCAAGACCAATGTAGCCAAACAAGGGTTCAACCCCCTAATTCTCAAATATTTCTTAAAAAGAACAGGAAAAATTTGGTGGTTTCAGGAAAAAAGCGTAACTTTGCACCCTGAAATTGTTAACAGGCTATAATGGGCATGCCCCGATGAGGGACATGAAATGAGGCGAAAGCTTCCCCATGACGTCTATTTTTTAATCATCAAATAATAAATAAAAGAAAAAATGAAAAAAGGTATTCATCCAGAGAACTATCGTCCTGTAGTATTTAAGGATATGTCTAACGGCGATATGTTCCTCACTCAGTCAACATGCAAGACTAACGACACTGTAGAGTTCGAGGGCGAGACTTATCCAGTAGTTAAGATTGAAATCTCTAGCACATCTCACCCATTCTACACAGGTAAGAGCAAGCTCGTTGATACTGCTGGTCGCGTTGACCGCTTCATGAACCGTTACGGCAAGTTGAAGAAGTAATATACCTTTTTAATTAAAGATATATTATCAGCGAAAGATAGGAAGTGTGTTCCGTCGTAGTTGCATATACGTCGGAATGCACTTTTTTTCTTTTATAACTTAAAACATTAACAAGAATTACGAGAATTATGAAATATACCAAACTACTCATCCTCACGCTTTTGACAGCCATGACGTTCTCTGCCTGCGGCACCGACGACTCACTGCAGTTCAACTTCCCGGATAAGGAAAACAATGGCGGAGGCAACAACGGTGGTGGAAATACCGGTGGCGGCACCGGAGAATCAACCGACAAGAGCAATGCCAACAAGAATGTGGCTACAGCCAATATGCCTGCCGTGGTAAAGAACGCCATCAACGGTCTGGAGTTCCCGAAACTCAAGAACAACGGCAGCAGCTACGCCATCGTGCACATGGATAACACCACGGGCATGGTGAACTTCTCTACCGAATGGGACGACGACATGAAGAGCCAGCGATGGAGCTGCTACACCTTCCACACCGGAAACACGGCATCCAACGTAGATAGATGGAAACCATCGCAGGGCGAGCGCCAGTATCCATGGGATACCGACCTGCAGGAGCAGTGGGGCGTCACCGACTTCACCGAAGACCCTACCCCAACCAAGCAGGGATTCGACCACGGCCATATCTGTCCTTCTGCCGACCGCAAGCTGAACCTTACCCAGCAGAAGCAGACTTTCTTCATGACCAATATGCAGCCACAGTACAGCAACTTCAACCAGCGTGGCACCTGGTATAAGATGGAGGATGAACTGCGCAAGCTGGCTCCAAAGATTGACACCGATACACTCTTCATCGTGAAGGGCGGCACCATCGACCCGGTGGGCAGCGAGAGCAACATCCTGGGATGGAAGAAGCAGGGTGCATCGAGCGACGTGAAGAAGCCTGGCTACATCCCTGTGCCAAAGTATTTCTTCGTAGCCGTGCTGAAGAAGGAGTATAACCAGAAGACCAAGCAGTATAGCTACAGTGCCTTCGGCTACTGGTTCCTGCACGAGAACAAGGCGTTCGACAAGAGCGACCTTCTGGGCAACTACGTGGTGAACATCAAGACCCTGGAAGACAAGACCGGCATCGATTTCTTCTGCAATCTGCCAGATGATATCGAGAAGAAGGTTGAAACCCAGGATGTGGAGGCCATCAGGAACCTCTGGGGATTCAAGTCATCGAAATAACAGCATAAGAAAAAAAGGGTGTGTCTTGTACTTCATGACACACCCTCTTTTTTAATACTTCATCGCATCACGCGGGGGCTAGAGAACGATGTGCTCGTTGTCACCTTCTGAACCCGTATCCTTGCCGCCGCCCTCTGAGCCGGAACCGGTGGTGCCGGAGTCAGAGCCCGTGCCGCCCGTGGTGCCGCTGCCAGAACTTCCGCCGGCGTTGGTGCCGCCGCTGCTGGAACCGCCGGCGTTAGATCCGCCCGATGGAGAACCGCCCTCGGAGCCGTTCAAGCCCTTGTACTCCACAAGCTCCTCCACCTTCACGTCCTTGAGCAGAGTCTTCACACGCTTGCCCTGCTGCATCTCGATGGCCGACTGGAAGATGACGTGCATGCCCACGATGTTGGCAGAGGTAAACTTCTTGGCGGTGTCGGCAGGCGAAGTGTTGAGACCCACCTTGAACGATCCGAAACCGTCGAGCACCACGCGGTTGCCCAAGGCAAGCTGGGCAGTCACCTCGGTGACCAGGGCGCTGACCACAGCCACCACATCAGGCTCGGTCAGGGTACAGCGGTCGCGAATGTTCTGACACAGCTTCTTGGTGTAGATGGTGTCACTCACTACGGCACGGCCGTAAATCTTACCCTGGGTCTTGGAACCCTTACGATTGTTCACTACTTTTCTGTATTTTACACTCATAATAAATAAAAATTAAAGGTTAAACAAAAAATTAAAAACTAAAAACTAAAACTAAACAATTCATTCTTAGTTTCCCACGCTCATGCAGGAGCTAACCCCCATCGAGGTTAAAACCGCCGTGAGCACAGAAATCAAAACCTGAATCAAAGCTTTCCATGTCTCTTTTTTCATCGTATTATATAATTGGTTAAACAAATTCACATCAGAATCTGATGCCGGTTCCTGCGCCGCAGCGTATAGCTCACATGCAGCCACCGTCGGTGCTGCGAGCCCTGGGGCTCCAGAATCATCTGGTCGAACTCGCAATGGTCGCGGATAAAGGAAGAGAACTTCTCCAGCTGCTCCTTGCTGGAGATGAAGATGTCGGCAGCCTCGCCCAGCGTGTGCTGACTGCCCGGCACGCCGTGAACAGCGAGGTTCAACTGTGGACAGCGATATCCACTGGTAATCACCACCACGCCGCAATGCTGGCGCAGGGGTTCAAGGACGCACTCGCAGAGCAGCATGAGTCGAGAAATCACGATGGCGTGCTGCGGCGTGTTGTCGATGCCATACTTGATGGCGGTGCCCGAACGTAAAAACTCCCCAAGGGCAAAATGGGGGGAGAGGAGCATCTGCTGCATCCTCTCCACTTCCAAACTGGTGTATTCCATAAACATTAAATTTTGCAGGTTCTCAAAGTCTGTTACCTAAACACTGATTCCTACTATTACTACAACTAACTTATTCAAGTTTCGCAAGTAACCTCCGGTCCCCAAAGGGGGCCAACTTTCAATAACCGCTGGTGGAATGACCGAAGGTCATGGAACCTGCGGACAACCAATAGTAGGGAGA
>CAKQCH010000075.1:0-12676 GCA_934216735.1 uncultured Prevotella sp. | reverse complement strand
CCATTATACCCAGGGCGATGCCCTGGGCTAGGAGCTTTTGGGCCTTCAGCCCGTTCTCGAACCACATGCGAAAGTTCTGTAATGAATAATGTATAATTTATAATTAAACAATAACAATTAAAAATTAAGCAATAACAATAATTAAACAATAATTAATGAGAAGAGAGAAAACAATTTGGATGCTTCTGTTGGCGATGATGCTGATGTTACAGCCTACATCGCTGATGTTACAGCCTTCATCGCTGATGGCACAGAACAAGCGAGAGTTCCGTGGCGCATGGATTCAGTGCGTCAACGGACAGTTTATGGGAAAAAATACCCAGCAGATTCAGACGATGCTTTCCAGGCAGCTCGACGAACTGCAGAAGGATGGCGTCAATGCCATCATCTTCCAGGTCAGAGCCGAGTGCGATGCACTCTATCCCAGCAAGATAGAACCCTGGAGCAAGTTCCTTACGGGCGTGCAGGGCAAGGCACCATCCCCTTACTGGGACCCTTTGCAGTGGATGATCGACCAGTGTCACAGCCGCGGCATGGAACTCCATGCCTGGATCAACCCCTATCGTGCCAAGCACGGTTCCACATCCCTGAGCCAAGTATCACCCCGAAGCGTGGTGAAGACCCGTCCTGATCTCTGCTTCAACTACGATAACCTGGTACTCCTCAACCCAGGACTCCAGGAGGCAGCCGACTATACCTGCCGTGTGGCAGCCGACATCGTGAGCCGCTACGACATCGACGGTTTCCATATCGACGACTATTTCTATCCTTATCCCGCAGCCGGCAAGCAGATTCCCGATCAGCAGCTCTTCCGTCAGCAGGGCAGGGGATTCAGAGACATCGGCGACTGGCGACGCGACAACGTGAGCCGCTTCGTCAAACAGTTGAGCGAAACCATCCATGCTGTCAAGCCATGGGTCAAGTTTGGCGTGTCTCCTTTCGGCATCTATCGCAACAAGCGCAATTCCCCAATCGGTTCCAACACCTTCGGATTGCAGAACTACGACGATCTCTATGCCGATGTGCTCCTCTGGGTGAACAACGGCTTCATCGACTACTGCGTGCCTCAGATTTATTGGGAGATAGGCAACAAGGCTGCCGATTACAAGACCCTCATCCAGTGGTGGAATAAATATGCGGGCAACCGACCTCTCTATATCGGCGAGGACATCGAGCGCACCGCCAAGTATCCCGACCCTGTGAATCCACGCAGCCACCAGTTGCCAGCCAAGCACCGCCTGCACCAGCAGATGAACAATGTGCAGGGCACCGTGCTCTGGTATGCCCAGACTGCTGCCGACAATGTAGGCAACATCGGTCATACCCTGCGCAACTATTACTGGAAGTACCCGGCCCTCCCGCCGTTGATGCCATTCCTCGACAACAAGGCACCAAAGAAGGTGAAGGGTTTGAAGATGGTATGGACAGCCCAGGGTCCGATGCTCATCTGGAAGGCTCCTAAGGCGAGCAGCCGAAAGTGGGGCGATGTAGCCAACCGCTTCGCCGTTTACCGTTTTGCCAAGGGTGCCAAGGTTGATCTCCGTGATGTGTCAGCCCTTCAGGCGGTGGTTTATGGCACCAGCTATAAGCTTCCATACGTAAAGGACAGAAAATACACCTATGTTGTCACCGCACTCGACCGTGTAGGCAACGAGAGCAAGGGTAAGAAGAAAACCGTTTCGCTTTAAGCGAAGCTTTCGAAATATTGATGTTCCCGGCTCGGAGATTCAAAGGAATCTCTGGGTCGGGATTTATTTTTTGTTAAAATCGTAGAAATACTTGGTTGTTTCGGGGATTTGATGTATATTTGCAATTCATTAGATAGCATTTGATTATGGCAAGAAAATTATATCCTATAGGAATTCAGACATTTGAACGTATCCGCAAGGAGGACAAGTTCTATGTGGACAAGACGGAATACATCTATCGTATGACCCATACCGATGGAACGTATTTCTTCCTGAGCCGACCACGCCGTTTCGGCAAGTCGCTGCTGGTTTCCACTTTTCAGAGTTATTTCGAGGGCAAGAAGGAACTCTTCGAGGGGCTTGCCATTGAGAAGCTGGAGAAGGAGTGGAACGAATATCCCGTGCTGCACTTCGACCTGAGCAAGGGCAAGCACATGGAGAAGGCGCAGCTGGAAGAGTATCTGGGCTACCTTTTGGAAGATTATGAACAAAAGTATGGTATAGAAAATCACCGTAACGGAAACAACAATCGATTCAATGACTTGATAGAAGTGGTTTACCGGAAGACGGGCAAGCAGGTGGTGGTGCTCATTGATGAATATGACGCTCCGCTGCTGGATGTGGCGCATGAAAAGGAAAAGCTCGATGTGCTCCGTAATACGATGCGCAACTTCTATAGTCCTTTGAAAGGAAATGAGTCTATGCTCCGCTTCGTCTTCCTGACGGGCATCACGAAGTTCTCGCAGCTGAGCATCTTCAGCGAGCTGAACAATATCACCAACGTGAGCATGGATGAGCCTTATGCCGGTATCTGCGGTATCACCAAAGAGGAATTGTTGACCCAGATGAGCGATGATATCGATGCTCTTGCCGAGCATCTGGAACTGAGCAGGGAGAAGACCATCCAGGAGCTCAAAGACCATTATGACGGTTATCACTTCACTTGGCCATCGCCTGATGTCTACAATCCTTATAGCTTGCTGAATTGCTTCGCCAAGCAGAAAATGGATTCGTTTTGGTTTGGATCCGGTACGCCTACTTTCCTGATTGAAAAAATGAGGGAGTTTCATGTGCTGCCTTCGCAACTGGGAAAGGTGAGGGCTAAGGCTGCATCCTTTGATGCTGCAACGGAAAGAATGACATCGCTCACTCCGCTGCTGTATCAGAGTGGCTATCTTACCATCAAGGATTATGAAAAGAAAATAGATGTCTATACGCTCGACTTTCCTAATAAGGAAATCGAGGTGGGACTGTTCGACAGTTTGCTGCCGGGTTACCTCGGGTCGGAAATAGATGCGGGAAGGGTTGTGGTAGCTGACATTTCTACCTATATTAATAATGGTGAAATGGATGAAGCCCTGCAATTGTTGGCTGATTTTCTGGAAACCATTCCGTATTGCGACAACACCCACTACGAGGGGCATTGGCAGCAGACGCTCTACATCATGTTCGCCCTGCTCACCAACTATGATATCCTCGTGGAGCAGCATACGGCGAAGGGCAGAATCGATATTACGATGGAGACTGCAGATACCATCTACGTGATGGAGCTGAAGTTCAACAAGAGTGCCGAGGAGGCTCTCGCCCAGATTGAGGCAAAACACTATGCCGATGCTTTCAAGATGAGCGGCAAGAAGGTGGTGAAGATAGGCTTGAACTTCTCGGTGAAGGACGAGGTGAACTGCCTGGAATGGAAGATATAATAAATTGATGCAGAGATAGAATTGATATAATGAATTGATGCTGAGATTGAATTAATATAATGAATTGTATAATGTAAACAAAATATAAAGATGAAAAAGAAGAGAATGAGAGCTTGGGCGCTGGGAGCGATGGCAACACTGATGTTGGCTTCCTGCGGCACCACGCAGACCGTGCCTCTGACCGGTAGAACACACCGCATTTCGGTTTCGGATGCGCAGGTGTTGAGTTTGTCGAACCAGGAATATACCAAGTATATGGCTTCTGCCAAGAAATCTACCAATGCGGTGAAGACGGCGCAGGTGGAGAGAGTGGGTAAGAGACTGGCGGCTGCCGTGGAAACCTATCTCAAGGACAACGGATATGCTAGTGACTTGCAGAACTACTCCTGGGAATTCAACCTGGTGCAGGATAATAGCGTGAACGCCTTCTGCATGCCGGGTGGAAAGATTGTGGTTTACGAAGGACTGCTCCCAGTGGCTTCGAGCGACAATTCGCTCGCCATCGTTCTGGGACACGAGATAGCGCACGCCGTGGCTAAGCATAGCGCCGAACAGATGTCGAAGGCGCAGAACCAGCAGGTGGGCACCAGCATTCTGGGCAGTGTGCTCAACCAGACTGTGGGAAGCGGTGTGGGCGACATGGCGAGTGCCGTGGCAGGACAGTATTTCTCTTTCCGCAACCTGAAGTATTCGCGTGAGAACGAGACCGAGGCTGATTACATGGGTCTCATCTTTGCCGCCATGGCAGGCTACGACCCTCAGCAGGCGATTCCTTTCTGGGAGCGAATGGCTGCGGCTTCGGGCAACAGCAACAAGAGTGATCTCTTCAGCGACCACCCTTCGGATGCCAAGCGAATTGCTGCCCTGAAAGCGGCGATGCCTACTGCCTTGAAGTATTACAAGCCGCAGAATGGGGCATATTCTACTTCTTCATCGTCTTCATCAAAGTCTTCAAAGTCATCAAAATCTTCGAAATCATCGAAGTCATCGAAATCTTCCAAGACTTCAAAGACTCCGGTAAGAACCATCAAAGCCAGTTCGCTAAGCGGTTTCTCGACTACAAAGAAGTAGAATGGGCGGTTTCTTCAACGAAGAAGAGATAAGGGGGTAACGCCTAAAATACCCCCCAAGGAGTGTTGGATGCTATTTGTAAAATCTCAATAATAGAATTCATATTATGATGGACTACATCTCTCAAAACCTATGGCTATTCTGGACAGTCATCATGTTCATTTGCCTGATTCTGGAGTTGTCTTCGGGCGACTTCTACGTGACTTGTTTTGCCATCGGTGCGCTCATCAGCATACCGGTGGCGGTGATGGATGCTCCCTTCTGGGTGCAGGTGGTGGTATGGGCGGTATGCTCCGTGATGAGTATCCTGCTGATTCGTCCGCATCTGGTGAAGGCTATCCGAAAGGGCGCCGATGAACGCAAGAGCAATTCGGATGCCCTGAAGGGACAGATAGGAGAGGTGACCCAGACCATCGTGGCTGGCGGATACGGAAGAGTGAAGCTCGATGGCGACGACTGGAAGGCGGAGGCGCCCGGATGCAGGGAGGATATCGCCGAGGGCGCACGCGTAAGGGTGAAGGGACACCAGTCTATCATCCTGCAGGTAGAGGAGTACTAGCAAGCTGCCGAAACCTGAAGAAAGTTACAGAAAGAATATCAACTTTAAATTATAAACATCATGGAAATAGGACTTTATGTATTAATCGCTCTAGTGTTACTTGCACTGGTTGTGGTAAAGAAAACCATCGTCATCATTCCCCAGAGTGAGACCAAGATTATCGAGCGATTGGGTCGCTACTATGCCACCCTGAAGCCGGGTATCAACATCATTATCCCGTTCATCGACCAGGCGAAGACCATCGTGGCGATGCGTGGGGGTAGATATACCTATACCAACAACATCGACCTTCGTGAACAGGTGTACGACTTCGACCGTCAGAATGTGATTACCAAGGATAATATCCAGATGCAGATTAATGCACTGCTTTATTTCCAGATTGTGGATCCTTTCAAGAGCGTGTATGAGATCAACAATCTGCCTAACGCCATAGAGAAGCTGACCCAGACCACCCTGCGTAACATCATCGGAGAGATGGAGCTGGATCAGACCTTGACTTCGCGCGACACCATCAACACCAAGCTCCGTGCCGTGCTCGATGATGCCACCAACAAGTGGGGTATCAAGGTGAACCGTGTGGAGCTGCAGGATATCACGCCTCCCGAGAGCGTGCTCATGGCGATGGAGAAGCAGATGCAGGCCGAGCGTAACAAGCGTGCTACCATCCTGACCAGTGAGGGTGAGAAGGAGAAACAACGCCTGCTCTCTGAGGGTGAGAAGGCTGCCATCGTAAACAAGGCTGAGGCTGCCAAGCAGCAGGCTATCCTCAGGGCTGAGGGTGAGGCTACGGCGCGCATCCGCAAGGCTGAGGCTGAGGCGATTGCCATCCAGAAGATTACCGAGGCGGTAGGTCAGAGCACCAACCCTGCCAACTATCTGCTTGCACAGAAGTATATCACCATGATGCAGGAGGTGGCTCAGGGCAAGGACAACAAGGTGGTTTACCTGCCATACGAGGCTACCAGTCTGATGGGTTCCATCGGTGGTATCAAGGATTTGTTTAACAGTAAGTAAATTTTTGTTTAACAGTAAGTAAACTTAAAATATGAGTAAGAAAATTTGTATTGTAGCCGGAGCGAGACCTAACTTCATTAAGGTGGCTCCGGTGATTAGAGCGATAGAGAACGCCCAGAAGCAGGGCGAAGGGGTGGAGTATGAACTGGTGTTCACGGGTCGTGAGGACGACGAGACGCTGGAAGACTCCCTGTTCTCTGATCTGGACATCAGGAAGCCGGATGTATATCTGGGCGTGGACTGCGAGAACATGAACGAGCTTACCGGACAGGTGATGGCACAGTTTGAGCGCTATCTGCAGCAGCATCCTACGGATGTGGTCATCGTGGTAGATGACCTGGCTTCTACGATGGCCGTGGCTATCGTTACCAAGAAGCAGGGCGTGAAGCTGGCGCATATTGCTGCGGGTACCCGCAGTTTCGATATCACCATGCCGAAGGAAATCAACCGACTGGTGATAGATGGTCTGTCGGATATCCTCTTCACGGCGGGTATCTCGAACAACAGCATCGCCAACAAGGAGGGTGCCGAACTCTCTAAGGTATATATGGTGGGCAATGTGCTCATCGACAACATCCGATTCCTGCAGCAGCGCATGCAGCGCCCTGTCGTGATGGACCAGGAGCATCTGGAGGAAGGCAAATATCTGTTGCTTACCTTGAACCGCAAGGCGATAGTGAACAACATTGAGGAGATGAAGAAGCTGATTTCCACCATCGATGGGGTGGCAAGAAAGGCGGGCATCAAGGTATTGGCACCTCTGCGTGGCAAGGCATTGGGATTCGTCTTGGCTTTCAAGGCTTATCAGGATGTGGCTGATCATCAGTCGGGCATCATGGTGGTGCAGCCTCAGGGCTATCTCGACTTCTCTTATCTCGCTGCCCATGCCATGGGTGTGATCACGGATTCGGGCAATGTGGCAGAGGAGGCTACCTTCAACGGTGTGCCTTGCATCACGCTGAACAGTTATACCGAGCACCAGGAAACGGTGACCGTGGGTACCAACGAGCTGGTAGCCGAAGACCCTGAGAAGCTGCAGCTGGCGATGGAGAAGATTGTGAAGGGCGAATGGAAGAAGGCCGGCATTCCGGATAGATGGGATGGCAGATCGGCCGAGCGCATCGTTCAGATTATCTGTGGAGAATAAATCAGATTATCTGTGGAGAATAAAAAATCCGCACGGGCTTTTCATTTCAGCTCATGCGGATTTTTTCGTTTATTTCACCGGATAATCATATTGCTTATAATAGGTAGGTGTCTTTGGGGTATTATACCAGTTCCCCTCAACACTCACTCCGATGGAGAAATTCTTGTTGGTGTATCTCACTCCGGCTCCCAATACGTTGGCACCGGCGGCACCCATACCGTATCCGCCAGGCATCACACCCATGCCCCAGACTCCTGGATACATGCCGCAACCAAATGGACCATAGCCATATCCTCTATAACCAAATGGACCATAGCCATATCCGGCATACCTATTATATATAGAGTTATAATTATTAGCCACGCTCACCTGACCATAAACAAAAGCCTCCCAATGCTCGTTGAATTTATACCCCAGCATGCCATACACGCCACCATCGTGGAAGTTGTCGCTTCCGTAATTGATGTTGTTGATGTAGGTGCCCAGCGCCATCCACAACTTGTTGTCCTTGGTGAGGGGTGTGAGATAGGTGGCGTTGATGGTCTGGGTGAAGCCGCCCCAGTGAGGGGCATTCTTGCCGAAAGTGGCGAAAACCGAGAGATCTATCGAAAGATTCAAACCCTTGTGAAGTCCCCAGCCGTAGCCATATCCGTTCCAGCCATATCCATTTCCATCCCCAAAAGCCCCGCTGTTGGCTAGATTGGAAATCGGATTATTATAATAATCGCTATCCTTCGGATTCTTTAGGGCATTATTCAATCCATCCCCTAAACCATTGCCCATTCCATCAATCTCGTCATTTAATGAACCAGAAGCGATGTGCCTGAGTGGGGTATAGGTATGCTTCATCGGCTTGCCGCCATAAACCACGGTCTTTCCGTCCTGATAAACGGTGTCGCCAGGCAGCAGCCAATCCTCGCGCGGGCTATCCGGACTATGCAATGGTCCGAAGCTCACGTGCTGTGCTTGGGCTTTCATTCCCAGTAGAGTGAAGCCCAAGAGAAGAAGATATAATCTCTTTTTTATCATCATATTATAATTTTCCTTATTTTGAACGCAAAGATATAAAGAAAGTTCGAGAAAAGCATAACTTTTTAGAATAAAATCATTATCTTTGCAATCGATAACAATTGATTCGATAAAATTCATAAGAAAATGAAAAAAATACTATCTTTCTGCGCAATCTTGCTGATGGCTTGTTCGGTAAATGCGCAGGCTCAGACGAATGCACAGCAGAATGCTTCGGATGCAAAGGCAGGTCAGGCACAGCTTCTCCCATGGGAGACTCCTCGCGACACCACCTGCCACGAGGTGCTGCTCGAAACCACATTGGGTAATATCCGTGTGGCACTCTATAACGACACGCCCCACCATCGCGACAATTTTCTGAAGCTCGTGAACAGCGGTTACTACAACGGCTGCATCTTCCAGCGTGTCATCAAGAACTTCATGATTCAGGGTGGTGACTACTCCTGCCGAAAGGTGAACCCGGGAAAGGTGGAGAAGTTTGATGTAGACTATACCGTGCCTGCCGAAATCATCTATCCTAAGTACTACCACAAGCGTGGACAGCTCTGTGCGGCGCGCGAGGGTGACGATGAGAACCCAACCAAGGCTTCGGCTTCCACCGATTTCTATATCACCTGGGGCAGAAACTTCTCGCCACGACAGATGGAATACTATGTGGAGAAGGAGAAGAGAGAGGGCAAGTCGTATGCCATCCCATCCGCAGACCTGCAGCAGGGATATATTAAATATGGTGGCGTGCCGCATCTCGACAACGGATACACCGTGTTTGGCGAGGTACTGGAAGGCATGGACGTGGTAGATAAAATCCAGAATGTGGCCACCAACAAGGAGAACAACGACCGACCGCTGGAGGATATCGTCATCACGAAGGCGACTCAGATGAAGTAATAGAACTTTGGCAAGTGGCAGTTGCCGGCAAAAGACTTGAATGAGGTAACAATTTAATAACCAAAACATTATAAACGAGACGAATATGAAATCATTAAAGGAATTATACAGAATAGGAAAGGGACCATCGAGCAGTCATACCATGGGACCTCAGCGTGCAGCCAAGCTTTTCCTGGAGCGATGCGGCAATGCTTCCTCTTACGAGGTAACACTCTATGGGGCCCTCGCTGCTACCGGCAAGGGCCACATGACCGATGTTGCCATCGAGGAGGTGCTGAAGAAGCATATCGTGCACATCAACTGGGAGCCTCAGACCTTCCTGCCTTTCCATCCCAACGGAATGAAGTTTGTGGGCAAGGACCTGAATGGCGACGTCATCGACGAGTGGACGGTGTACAGCATCGGCGGCGGTGCCCTTTCTGATGGCACCGAGGGTCACGAGGAACTGGGCGCTGACGATGTCTACGACCTTCATACCATGGCTGATATCCAGAAATGGTGCTACGAGAACGGCCGTGCCTTCTGGGAATACGTGGAGAAATGCGAGGATAAGGATATCTGGGATTATCTGCGCAAGGTATGGGAAACCATGAAGCAGTCTATCCGCAACGGTCTCAACCACGAGGGTGTGCTGCCTGGGCCGTTGAAGCTTCAGCGCAAGGCTGCCACTTATCATATCAAGGCAAAGGGCTATCGGGCTTCCCTGCAGAGCCGCGGCTTGGTTTACTCCTATGCCCTGGCGGTGAGCGAAGAGAATGCTTCGGGCGGAACCATCGTTACGGCGCCTACCTGTGGTGCCTGTGGCGTGCTTCCTGCCGTGCTCTATCACATGCACACGGCACACGACATGAGCGAAGACCGCATCCTGCGTGCCCTTGCCACAGCCGGACTGGTGGGTAACATCGTGAAGAACAATGCCTCTATCAGTGGTGCCGATGTGGGTTGTCAGGGCGAGGTAGGCGTGGCTTGTGCGATGGCTTCGGCTGCGGCATGCCAGCTCTTCGGTGGAAGTCCGGCACAGGTGGAGTATGCTGCCGAAATGGGATTGGAGCATCACTTGGGTATGACCTGCGACCCTGTTTGCGGCCTGGTTCAGATTCCATGCATCGAGCGCAACGCCTTTGCTGCAGCCCGTGCCCTGGATGCCGACCTCTACGCCTCCTTCTCTGATGGTCACCACAGCGTATCCTTTGATAGAGTGGTAGAGGTGATGAGACAAACCGGTCACGACCTGCCATCGCTCTACAAGGAAACCAGCGAGGGTGGCTTGGCTAAGGGATTTAAGGGTGAATAATAATTAAATTCAAGTTTCGCAAGTAACCTCCGGTCCCCGAAGGGGGCCAACTTTCAATAACCGCTGGTGGAATGACCGAAGGTCATGAAACCTGCGGACAACCAATGGTAGGAAGGAATCGTCCCCGAAGGGGGCGAACCACATCCAGTCTTGCTCCTGTTCGCCCCCTTCGGGGACGGTAGTAGAGAGTATCCGGACTATCCGCAGGTTCCATGACCTTCGGTCATTCCACCCGCGGTTATTCACATTCGCCCCCTTTGGGGACGGTAGGAGGTTATATACGGAAGCTCAGTAGTTAAATAAATGATAATAAACAGATTCAAGCGATTTAGTTTAAGTAACATTGCAATCTTCCTTTGTCTTCTTGTTCTGGCTTCCTGCGGCTCGGAATCATCTTCCGAAAACAGAAAGCAGATGAAGACAAAGGCGGATTTGCAGGGCGCCGTTATCGGCGTTCAGCTTGGCACTACCAGCGATGGCCTTGCCACCGAGTTAGAAAAGAAGGGGGATGGTACCAAGGTGGAACGCTACAACAAGGGAGCCGATGCCATCCAGGCACTCCTCCAGGGTAAGATAGATTGTATGGTGACCGATGAAGCGCCTGCCAAGGCTTTCCAGCGGGTGAACCCATCGCTCCAAATCCTGCCCGAAACCTTCGATGCGTCCTCTTTCGCCATCTGCGTTGGCAAGGATCATGCTGAGTTGAAGCAGTCCATCAACCATGCCATCCGCATCCTGAAAGCGAATGGCGTCATCGATTCCATCGTGAACCGACATCTGGAACGGGGCATTGCCGTGGCGTATACCCCGAAGGCTTCTGCTGGTAAGCTGAACTCATCTTCGGATACCCCGCACCCTTCTGATGCGAAGAAGATGGGACCGGAAGCCTTGCAGAAGCTGGGGTTGAAGAAGAGCCTTCGCTTCGCCACCAATGCCACCTTCGAACCTTTCGAGTATTATCAGAATGGTAAGATAGTGGGCATCGATGTGGATGTGGCGAATGCCATCGGCGATGTGCTGGGCGTGGATGTGGAGATACTCGATATGGAGTTTGATGCCATCATCACCTCGGTGCAGGCAGGCAAGGCTGATGCCGGAATCGCTGGTATCACGGTTACTCCGGAGCGAGAGAAGAACATCGGATTCACCGATTCCTATGCCGATGTGCGCCAGGTTATCATGGTGAATTCGGCGGATGCGAAAGTGGCTGATTCACAGCGTGGATTTGTAGATAAGTTCAAGTCGTGCTTTATCGATGATGCCCGCTATCAGTATATGCTCCAGGGCTTGGGCAATACCCTCATCATCACCTTCTTCGCCATCATCCTTTCCGTGATTCTCGGCACGCTGATAGCCATCGTCCGTGCCCGCCACGAGCGCAAGGGCGACTGGAAGATTCCTAACATCATCTGCCAGTTGTACCTTACCATCATGCGTGGCACGCCAACCATGGTGCAGTTGCTCATCATCTATTACGTGGTGTTTGCGTCGGCAGATGTCAACAAGATATTCGTTGCCGTCATTGCCTTCGGCTTGAACTCAGCGGCGTATATTGCCGAGGTAATCCGTTCGGGCATCATGTCGGTGGATAACGGACAGATGGAGGCGGGCAGGAGTCTCGGTCTCTCTTATGGCAAGACGATGCGCCTCATCATTCTGCCGCAGGCCTTCAAGAACGTGCTTCCGGCGATGGGTAACGAGCTTATCACCCTGCTCAAGGAAACGTCTATCAGCGGCTACATCGGACTGGTGGATTTAACCAAGGGCTCGGATATCATCCGTAGCATCACCTACGAGGCCATGATGCCATTGGGCGTAGTAGCGCTGGTCTATCTCTTCCTGGTCTTGGGCTTGAATGCCGGGGTAAGGAAGCTGGAAAAGCGATTAAGAAAGAGTGAAAGGAAATAGATTTGCAATCCGCCTCAAGCAAAGCTTGAATTGATAACAAATAACTGAAGTTTCGCATGTGACTTTCTGCCGTCCCCGGAGGGGGCGAATGTGAATAACCGCTGGTGGAATGACCTACGGTCATTCCACCAGCGGTTATTGAAAGTTGGCCCCCTTCGGGGACCGGAGGTTTCTTGCGATACTTGAATAAATAATTATGGATAAAAACGAGATAATCAAGATAGAGGGACTTCGCAAGCGCTTCGGCGACAACGAGGTTCTCAAGGGCATTACCACCTCCATCCATCAGGGCGAGGTGGTTGCCATTATTGGCCCATCGGGTTGTGGCAAGAGCACCTTCCTGCGCTCCATCAACCTGCTGGAGCAGCCTACCCA
>CAKQCH010000074.1:0-13008 GCA_934216735.1 uncultured Prevotella sp. | reverse complement strand
GCTCAATACCAGGGGTATGTACTGGCCTTTGATCGGCAACACCAATATCTCGCAGTATGCCTACGACAACCGTTGGACTCCAGAGACCGCCGAGACAGCTCTCTATCCACGACTCAGTTCTAATAGCAACGATAACAACTATCGCAACTCTACGCTCTGGCTCGTAGATCGTTCTTACTTGAAGCTTCGCAATGTGGAGTTGTATTACAAGTTGCCGGCATCAGCCTTCAAGGCTGTGAAGTTTGTGCATGGAGCTACGGTCTATCTGCGCGGCATCGATCTCTTTACCTGGGACAACATGCCTCACGGCAATGCCGAAAGCTATGGCATAGCACAGCCATTGACACGCAGCGTGGTGGCAGGAGTGAAACTCACTTTTTAAGTGAAGAGTGAAGAACGAAGAGTGAAGAATTCAAAAGTTTAAAAACGAACAATTATGAAACGAATAAAGATATTTTCAGCCGTTGCAGTGGGCTTGCTTGCCCTGGCATCTTGTTCAGAGCAGATGAACTACAACGAGTATTATGTCTATGACCGTGATTACATGACTCAGGAGTTCGGTCGTGTGGAGGGCTTCCTCACCACCGCCTATAATGAGATGGATTACGACTACGGCGGGTATTACAGCAATGCCCTGATGGCTTCTGCCACTGATGAGAGTGAGTATGCCTACAGCGGCAATAGCATCGAAGACCTCTATAATGGTGCTTTGAGTCCTACCAATGCTCATGCCACTTTCTGGACCAGCAGTTTGAAGGGCATCGCCTACTGCAACCTCTTCCTGGATGAGTTTGCCGACGAGAAGTTTACCAACTATGAGTATAATGACGACTATGCGCAGCAGATGTTCAAGTATAAGAACATGCGCTGGGAGGCCCGCTTCCTGCGTGCTTATTACTACTTCCGCCTGGTTCGCCAGTATAATGGAGCACCGCTCTATTGCCACAACATTCCGGCAGATAATTTGAACCGTCTGCCGATGAGTTCTGCCGACAAGGTGTTTGATTTCATCAAGAATTCCTGCGACAGCATCAAGGATAGCATCGTGGTAGATTATACCAATCTGGGCGATATGGCGATAAGTGGCCAGATAGAGACCGGTCGTGCCAACCAGCTTGCCGTTCTTGCCCTGAAGGCCCGTGCTGCCCTTTATCATGCCAGTCCTCTCTTCAATCAGAACAATGATGCAGAGCTTTGGCATCAGGCAGCCTTGGCAACCAGGGAATTGGTTGATTCTGCCGAAAAGCAGGGCAAGGCTTTGGCTGCAACCTACGATTGTCTGTGGGCATCCAACAACTATACAGACAAGAAAGCTACTCCAGAGATTATCTTCTATCGCTCGGTGGCAGATGCCAACACCTTGGAGAAAGCCAATTTCCCGGTAGGTCTGGAAGGATGCAATGGCGGCAACTGTCCTACCCAGGATCTTGTGGATGCCTACGAGATGCAGAGCACGGGCAAGGGTATCAACGAAGAGGGTAGCGGCTATAATGCCCAGAACCCATACCAGGGCAGAGACCCACGCTTCGAGTTGACCATCTGCCATAACGAGACCAAGCGTTGGCCTAACTGGGCTACCGATCTCATCTACACCTACCAGGGTGGAGCCAATGCGCTTCCGCTGAACGGTGGTACTCCAACGGGTTATTATCTGAAGAAGCTTTTGATTGCTGCTACCGATACCCGTCCTGCCACAGCAAACACGATGAAGCACAGTTGGGTTATCTTCCGCATGGGCGAGGCTTACCTGAATTATGCTGAGGCTGTGTTCCAGTATTTCAAGAGTCAGGGCAGGGCTGATGCAGCAGATGCAACCAGCGCCGAGTTCCCGGTTTCGGCTCGCGAGCTTGCCAGCAAGACCCGCCTCCGTTCTAAGATGAAGGAGATACCTGCCGGAATGAGCAACGATGATTTCTGGGCGAAGTATCAGAATGAGCGCCGTGTGGAGCTAGCCTTCGAGGGTCATCGTTTCTGGGATGTACGCCGCTGGAAGGAAGGCAGCAAGTACTTCTCTAAGATTACGGAGATGCACATCACCAAGAACGAGGATGGTACTTACACCTATACTCCTAAGACGGTGAATCGCCTTTGGGAGGAGAAGTTCAACTTCTTCCCAATTCCTCAGAGCGACATCATGAAAAATCCAAACCTGGATCAGAGTATCACGGGGTGGAAATAGTTTCTTCAGCCCAGGGCACATCGCCCTGGGCTTTTTTCGTCCCCCCCCTCCTGTATCATCCAATCCTCCAGCATCGTCTTATAGAATATCTGACGATGCAGAGGGAAAGGATTTGCCTAATCTATTACACACTACACGGAATCTTTGTAAGTTGTTGCTACTCTTGTAGTTATACGAGTGTAATACCCTTGCTGACACTACACTCACACTACACCACACTACACTTAAAAAAAAATCAGAGTGTAGTGTGGTGTAGTGTGAGTGTAGTGTCGTGACCGACATTGCACAGCAGATAAATTGCTGTAATACAGAGTTTTACCTGGTGTTTAGTGTAGTGTGAAGTAGAAAATGCATTTTATGCTTCTGAGATTTTCCGGCGTATCTTCTTTGTTATTCAGCAGGCATTCTTTTCGAAAGCTGTCTAGCCACAGTCCGTTTTGTGTCAGGCAATGGCATAAAATTGCCCTAGTAGAGGGCAATTTGTTGCCGTAACTAGGCAATAATTGTTTCATCGCCTTATAAAATTTGAATAAAGATCAAGTTTATTGTTCGCGAAGGTGTTTTTCGGAAGATAAACCGATATTTCGTACAAATGCCTTAAGCTAAGTTGCTTGGAAATCAATAACTTTGCCATCGAAATCAGAAAATTGGTTCTCGAAATCAGAAAGCAAGATGTTCGAAAGAATAAAGCTTATATTCTAAATCAAAAAACTGATATTCGAAATCACAGATACGATTTAATCAAAAACAATATAGTAATTTAGTAACAATATTAAAAACGCTAACAATTATGAAAAAGAATTTTTTACTTCTCGTAGCTCTCGTAGCTTCAGTGTTCACCACAGCTAATGCTCAGGTAGAGTATGGTAACGTAACTACTCCTTTAACAGGAGCCAAGACATGGGATTTCTCTAACTTCCCAGGTTTGGAGGATGGCAATCTCACAGATGCCTGCACCATCGACAACCTCTATTTCGGAGTTACCGGCGATACACCTATGTATTATGTAGCTGCCAATGCCCGTATGAGTATGCCTTACTCTGCCAACCAGACTTTCATCGACGATGATGCCACCGACTGCGTGATGAGTTTCAAGGTGCCAGCAGGCGAGGGTACGGTAACAGTGTATGGCAAAACTGGTTCCAAAACGCGTCCCGGTATCGTCTTCATCGGCAAGCAGGAACAGAGAGAGGAAGGTGATTCTATCATCTCTACTTTGCAGGATTACAGTTATAAGGTGAATGTTGCTGAGCCAACATCTATCTATATTGTAGCAGAGAATGCAAAGAGTAATGCCAATCCTGCCAAGGGTCAGGGACTGTTCGTCTATAAGCTTACCTGGACTCCTGGTTCTGGCGATGCTACCGGTATCACTTCTGTAGAGACCAAGAAGGCTGATGATGGAGCATACTATAATCTTCAGGGTATGCGTGTTGCCGCTCCAAAGAAGGGCATCTTCATCCGCAATGGCAAGAAGATGGTATTGAAGTAAGATGGATATTTAAAAAACATCAAGTAAGCATTTGTTTTAGTTTAAGTTAAATATTTGTTTTAGGTTTATATGTAAGTTTGTTTTTAAGGTAAAGGTTGTAAGTAAAAACGAAGAGTTTGCGAAGCGATTCGTGAACTCTTCTTTTTAAGAGAGTTGTTTAGCTGCTCTTTTGTAGAAAAAGGATAACTAAAAAAACGGTTTAGATAGTAGAAACGACTAACTGAATAATACAGAAAACAATGAAAAAAAGATTCCTTTATGCTGCTTTGCTGATGGCAGGCCTGATGCCTGTGCAGCAATTGCAAGCCCAGCGCTTGCAGCAGAAGTTGGGACGAGGCGTTGTGGCCGTTCAGCGTTCCAGCGATGTGTTGATCTCCTGGCGAAAACTGGCTCAGGAGGGCGATAGCGTTAAGTATAACATCTATACCCGTGCAGCGGGTTCGGGTGATTATACCAGGCTCACCGATGAGCCTGTATCCAAGACCAATTACCTGATTGCTGCCTCGGCTCTTCCTTATAATACTGAGATTGCCGTGACCACCGTAATTGATGGCAAGGAGAGCGAGAAGAGTATTCCATGGCTCTTCAAGCAGCACAGCAATGCCAACGTGTTCATGGACATCAACTTCGAGACCAAACTGCTCGATCCCAATAATTATAAATGTAAGTATGTATGGCCGGCAGATATGAACGGCGATGGCGAGATTGATACCTACATTGTAGATAGACTCTACTGCGGACAGGGTTCTACGGGCGAAGAAGAGGATGACGAGGATGCTGATACCTCTACGGAACTTTCTGGTACAACCCAGGCCACCAAGCACATGCTCCAGGCCTATGCGGCTGATGGCACTTGCCTCTGGACGGTGGATATGGGGCCTAACGTGAATATCGACGCCGGTCAGAACGATATGGTCACCGTTTATGATATAGATTGTGACGGCAAATGCGAGGTGCTGATCAAGAGTTCGGATGGAACCCGCTTCTGGGACAAGGAGAAGGAAACCTGGGGACTCTATGCCATGCACAGCGACAAGGCTGATGTGGATGGCGACGGCATCGTGGATTATGCTGCCAACGACAACACCACCCGAAATCCGCCATTCTATGTATCCGTGATTGATGGATTGACGGGTGCCGAGAAATACTGCACCGAACTGAAATACGAGGAGGTGACCGACGGCATGGATACCTATACCCGCGACAACCGTTCGCTCTATATGAACCACAAGGGCTACTATCAGATGGGTGGCCACTTCGCCGTAACCTACGATGACGGAATCCACCCTTCGCTCTTCATGGAGTGTCTCGACCGACAGCAGGATGAGTCGCCTGCTCCAGGCCATCACAACTATGTATTCGCCTTCGGTTTCGACTGGGTGAACGGCAAGCCAACCAATTTTCACCATTATTATACTTGGAGCCGAAACGACAAGAAGCCTTGGCCTGCCGAATTCCACCAGCTTCGTGTAGCTGATGTAGATGGTGACGGCATCGACGAGATGCTGCAGGGTGGCTATGGTGTGAACTCGAAGAAAGATATGGTATTCTCTGCAGGCATCGACCATGGCGACCGTTATTTCGTAACCGATATCGACCCAACCCGTCCGGGCATGGAGACCTTCGCTATCCAGCAGGCCAATCTTATCGGTCAGTTCCTCTACGATTCAGCCACGGGCAAGCACATCAAGGAGTGGTATCTCTCTTCCGTATATGATGTGGGTAGAGGTGATGCCTTCGATATCGACCCCGACCATCTGGGATTGGAACTCTGGAGCTATGCCGGAGAGCATCCTTGGACAGCTCAGGGCAAGCTGATGGAGAATGCCACCCGAGGCGACATCACCGATGGTATCTGGTGGGATGGTGACCTGGGCAGAGAGCAGATTTCGCAGAATGGAGGCAGCGGCTATAACAGTAATCTCTACATCGCCAAGACTACGGTTGACGGAAGCAAGCATATCAACGACCTCTTCCGCCATCAGTATAAGCGCAACGATGGTACCACGGGTACCGTGCGTGGCGGAGCAGGAACCCGTCCTGCCTTCTGTGGCGACATCAAGGGCGACTGGCGTGAGGAGATTATCCTGATGAAGCAGGATGCCAACTCTTCTACGGGTATCATCGGATACAGTACCAATATTCCTACCGACCATTCGATGTACACCTTGCTCGAAGACCCTCACTATCGTCTCGACTGCACCACACGCGGTTATTATCAGACACCAAACACCAGTTTCTATCTGGGTTACGACATGTTTGATGCCCCATTGCCACCATTCATGCAAACCGAGTTGCGATATAAGAATGGCAGCGCCCTGGGGCAGGGAGCATCGGGCTTCACCAGTTTCGACCAGACCACGGCGGCAAGCTATCAGGATGGCAAGAGTGTGATGTTCGACCTGAGTGGTGATAATTCCAAGACCATCGATATCAATGGCGAGGTGAAGCCATCTGCCATGTATGTGATGGCACCGAAGAATCACGACTTTATCTTCGGAGGAACAGGCAAGCTGGCTGGCGACATGACGCTCTATAAGTCGATGCAGGGCAAGGCTATCTTTAATAATGACTTCGAATTCAAGGGTAATACCGTGGTAAGCGAGGGCGAACTCGTGGTAAACGGCAAGATAGCCGGCAAGGTGCTGCTCAAGACCAAGGGTACACTGGGCGGAAACGCCGTGCTCAATGGTGGTATCCATTTTGAAGGTTCCCACAACTATGCAGGCTGCCGCCTGTCGCCGGGCGCTGGCGTGGGTGCTACGGGTGAAGACCGATTCGGCACCATCACCATCAATCAGGATGTAGTGATACCAGGCAAGGTGTATGTGGAACTGGATGTGGATCTGGAGAACCAGAAGCAGGATAAGCTTATCGTGAACGGCAACCTGACCCTGAAGGGAAAGAATACCTTTACCATCGATGGCGTGGCTGCGAAAACCACCGGCAAACTGGTGCTTGCCGAATGTACCGGCGAACTGGATGCCGATCCTGCACAGATTGACGTGCTGGGACTGGATGGCAAGGACTGGACGGTTACCCTGGAAGGCAAGAAGCTGATGCTGACCATCAACAAGACCCGTGATGCGGCACAGAACGTAATCTGGACCGGTAACGAGGGCGACGGATGGAACTACAAGGAGAAGAACTTCAAGCTGAACGGTACGCCTACAGCCTTTGTCACCGACGATGAGATTCTCTTCGATAATTCGGCAGCTCAGCGTGATGTAACTATCAGCCAGAATATGCAGAGCAAGGGATTGCTCTTCGATTTCAATACAGGCAGTTATACCCTGTCGGGCGAAGGAAGCCTGGGTGGCGAAGCTTACCTTACCAAGAAGGGTAAGGGCGAACTGAACATCGGTATGAATGAGAATTCCTTCACCGGACCTGTGGATTTGCAGGAAGGTCATATCCAGGTGAAGACCGTGGCGAATGGCGGTGTGCCTAGTTCGCTGGGTGCTGCTCCGGCAGATGAGGGCAACCTGAAGCTAGGCAACGTGAAGCTCACCGTGCTGGGTGACAACTGTGCCACCGACCGCGTGATGACCCTTACCGGTGATTCTACCGAGATTGATGTGAGAGGATCTATGGCGATTACAGCCGACATCAAGGGCCCTAACTCGGTATTCGTGAAGAGCGGTCCGGGCCAGCTTAACTTCACCTACAAGGCACCTTACAGCTATAAGGAAACCGTGGTAAAGGAAGGCGTATTGAGCCAGGGCAACTACCTCACTTACTTCGGTGGCAAGGAATCTAAGATGACTCTGGCTGGTGGAAAGGTGAAGTTGATAGAGAACAGAAACTCTAAATCCACTCCAAGCTATACTTATCCTACAGAGGTGGTAGAAGGCACCGAGAGCGGTATCTTAGGTTCCTTCCGCAGCAATATCCTGGGTACTTTCACCGGAAAGGGAACTTTGGTTCTCTATAGTGGCGGCGACCGCTGTGCCGTGCATTCCGACTTCTCTCAGTTTGAAGGAACCTTGAAATTGCAGGCTGGCAACTCGCTTTGGCGCGAAACCGTGAAGGATATGCCTCTTACCGACGTGGTAATTGATGCCAAGATAACATTGGCAAATATCAACAACAGGTATGCCTGGAATAACAATGTGGAAAAGACCTTGGGTTCTCTGGCTTCTCCATACGCTGATGCCAAATTGGGTGCTGGTATCTGGACGGTTGGTGCCAATAACCATGATGCCGTATTCAATGGTCAGCTGGTCAGTGCAAGCACGGTAACCAAGATAGGTACCGGAACCTGGACCTTGAACAGTGGCAAGAATACTTCGAGCATAGCCGTAAACGGCGGTAAAGTGGTTCTCTTCTCGGGCACATCGGGCAGCGTTTCTGTGGCAAAGGGAGCGATGCTTGCCTTTGGTGATGGTGCTACCAAGTGCAGTGCTCCTAAGATTGGTGCCGACCTGGTGGTCAATGGCGGCTGCTTGGATTTCCATGTGGATAATTATCGCAACGACCAGTTCACTTCTGTGAAGAATGTGGTTCTCGACAATGCTATCCTTCAGGTGAACACCATCAATGGCAAGACGCTTGCCGAGGGCGACGAGATTGTTCTCTTCAAGGATTTCGAGTCTATCTCGGGTACTTACACCATCCAGAGCGAGGACTATCAGTTTGATGATACCGACTTCCTTACTACTGGCAAGCTCCGCGTAAAGGGCACAGCCACAGGCATCGCCGACATCCGCATGGAAGGTGGTGATGTGGAGGCTCAGTACGATTTGCAGGGTCGTGCCTATGATAAGAATTCGCAATTGCATGGTGTAACGATTGTGAAGCAGCAGAATGGTAATCAGACTGTGATGAGAAAAATCATCAAGAAATAAAGATGAGATGAATCATCAAGAAATAAAGATGAGAAAAAACATCAAAAATAAAATAATGCCATTCATCTGGTAAATTCCTAACCCAAAAGTATGGTTATGTCGGTAAAAATGCGTAATTTTGCAGTGCAACTAATGTTTAATCAAGAACAAGGAAACATGAAATATTTCGTAATTACTGTATTGACCTTACTTTTGGGTTTTTATACATCCTGGGCTCAGCCTTCCAACCAGCTGGTGAGTAGAAACTTATCAGCCAAGGATGGATTGTCGAGCAACCAGGTATATGATATTCTGCAAGACAAGCAAGGATTCCTCTGGTTTGCTTCGTCTAATGGCTTGACGCGTTACGATGGCTATGCCTTCCTCAATTATGGAATGCTCAATAGTCAGAATATGCAGCAGGCACAGGCCACCCTGGGACATATTTATTATGACGGGCAGAACGAACTGATCTGGGTTCGCTCCTCTTTGTCGTATCTGGCTTGCTACAATCTCCGGTTGGCAAATTTCGAAGATTATACGGGGCGCAATGATTACATGCGCCGTTATTCGGGCATGGTGCGTGATGGTGGCAACCTGTGGCTCTATGATGCCAAGGAAGGCATCCGCTTTATCCAGTATGCCAACGGACAGTTTGTCTGCACCGATTATACCCGGCAGGGAGCGCCTTTCGCCGCTGATATCCAGCAGGTACTCACAGATGCCGGTCATCATGCCTGGATAGCCAGCAAGATGGGGTTGTATTACCACGATGCTTCGGGCATGCAATGCAAGGCAAAGGGAAATTTCAGAAAGGGTCAGCGTGTGGGCAACCTGATGGCTTTCATGAACGATAGGGGGATGCTCTATCTCTTCGATAAGCAGGGCAGGATGATCAGGAAAGCCAGTCTTGCTGCGCATCCTGGCTTATTGGACAAGCCTTCGGCGTCGGTGGGATGGAACAACCAGTGGATTCTCTTTATGAAGGGTGTAACCTATTCCATCGACCTCAGGACGATGGAGGTGACCCGCCCTGCCGATTTTCAGATGACGAGCAGTCCGCGACTCCTGGAATCCATCCAGGGCACCGATTTCGTATCTACCAAGAATGGCGACATGATAATCTTCTCGCCTCTGGGCATCTATCGCCACATCAACTTGCTGGGCGAAGAAAAGGGATTGGACAACCGCTTCCGCAAATACAATGTCTGTGCAAAGGGAAACAACCGTTTTGTTATTTCCACCTATGGCAACGGCGCCTTTGTCTATGATATGAAAAAGGGAATATTGGAACATTACAGGGCGGATGATGGCAGAGGATTGCTTACTTCCAATTTCCTGACGGGGGTGTTTGTTGACCGCAACGGCTGCCTGTGGCTTTCGCAGGACGAGGGCGGCGTGGTTTGCATCTCCAAATCGTTCAATACCTTCATGAATTATATTTATCCGGTTTCTGCTGCCCAGTTGGGTAGCAATGCCAACTCCGTGTCGCGCATTCTGTTCAATGCGGCTGGCAAGGTGCAGCTGGTGTGCAAGAACAAGACGCGTTACGAAATTCTGGATGCCAACCTGAACCTGGGCGCCCGACAGACGATACCTTATGGCATCTATTCTACCTTGAAGGACAGCAAGGGCCATTTCTGGGAAGGATACCGCACGGGCGGCTTGTATGTGGATGGCAAACTGTGTAGGGAAGCAGGAAAGGAGAAAGGAAATGTGGCTGGCAAGGAGGCTGGCAAGAAGGAGGAGATGACCATCAACGATGTGTATAGCATGGCAGAAGACAAGTGGGGGCGCATCTGGATGGCTACTATCCGGTCTTCTACCGATGGCGGTGTAATCATGGCACGATATGAGCCGGGCAAGCCGCTGCAGGTGGAGAGATTCCTGATCAAGGGCGTGTTGGAGAACAGTGCCCACTGTCTTTCGATGGACGAAAAGGGCATTCTCTGGGTGGCTACCAGCGACGGCTTGTACTTCGTGGATACCAGGCAGAAGAATATCACCGGCGAGAAGTTCCAGCGGTTCAATATGGCAAACGGCAAGTTCCCATATAACGACCTGCTTACCGTGAGATGCGCATCCGACGGAACGGTCTGGGCGGGTGGCATCGGTACGGGACTGTTGCGCTGCCGATATGATGAAAAGAAGAAAAAACTCTCGTGGGAAGCATATTCCACCGAAAACGGACTGGGAAGTAACAATGTATATAGCATAATGGAAGACCCATCGGGCAATATCTGGGCGGGTACCGAAAGTGGACTTGCCCGGGTGGATGTGCGCACAGGAAGAATCGACAACAACATCATCAACGATGATATCCAGAGCAATGCCTATCAGGAGAATTCAGCCATCAAGCTTTCTGACGGCCGACTGCTCTTCGGTACCAACAATGGCATGGTGGTGGTGAATCCTTATCAGGCTTCCATCGCCCGTGTGCAGACGGCAGTGAAGCCTACCATCACCGATGTGTGGGTGGATGGCGTATCCATCTTCAAGATGCCACGTTTCGGAAAGGTGCCTAGCAGAATGGAAAGTCTGGAGTTCAGACATGATGAGAATTCCATCACCATTTCCTTCTCCAACTTCGACTATGCCGAGTCGGGTTCGTCGGTTTACCAGTATTATCTGGAGGGCGTGGATAAAGGTTGGAATTCCGTAACCAACAAGAATTCGGTGAGCTACAACGCCTTGCTGCCTGGCGACTACGTGTTCCATCTCCGTTCGATGGGCAGGGGCAACAAGTGGTCGAATGAGCGCACGCTGAAGATTCATATCTCTGAGCCATGGTACAACATGTGGTATGCGTGGATGGCTTATCTGCTGGTGGTAACCATGGTGGGCTACTATGTGGTGCGCAACCGCAAGGAGAAGTTCCAGTTGCATCAGCGCATGAAGATGGAGAAGCAGGTGAACGACTTCCGCATCAACTTCTTCACGCATGTAACCCATGAGTTCCGCACGCCGCTCGCCATCATCCAGAGTGCCGTGAGCAAGATTATGGACGAGAAGACGGGAGCCGTATCGCGTGCTTCGGTGCAGACGGCAGTGAGGGGTACCAAGCGATTGTCTCGCCTCGTAACCCAACTGATGGAGTTCCGGAAGATCAGTTCCGACGGCTTGCGCCTTCAGGTGTTGGCAGGCGTGGATATCGTGGGCTTCGTGCGCAACATCTACCAGGACTTCTGGTATGCAGCCAAGCAGAAAGACATCGTGATGAACTTTCAGATTTTTGAGAAGAAGCATGAGATGACCTGCGACCGCCACATCATCGAGACTGTGGTGTATAATCTCCTTTCCAATGCCGTGAAATATACGCCAGCAAGGGGCGAGGTGACTGTAAGGATGGAGGCTGATGAGGTCCGGAATGTGCTCCGTATCATCGTATCGGATAGCGGTTCGGGCATTTCTGAAGAGCAGCAGAAGAGTCTGTTCCAGCCATTCATGCACGGCTATGTTTCGCAGGGCGGCATGGGCATCGGACTCTATGTGGCGAAGATGATGGCAGAGACGCATCATGGTTCGCTTGCCTATCGCAAGTCGGAAAAGCTGGGTGGCGCTGAGTTCATCTTCTGCATCCCATTGAGCGATGATGGCTATACATCAGAAGAATATCTCGATACGATGGCGCTTGCCGACAATCAGACTATGCAAAAAGATGAGCAGCAGTTGGAGGACATCAGAGAGATGCTGCCTGAGGCATTGAACAATGTAACGGTGGCTGTGATTGAAGACGATCCGGACATGCTCGACCAGATACGTTCTGAGCTTGCCGTGTTCTTCAAGGTGGTGACCTACAGCAACGGCAAGCAGGGACTGGAAGGTGTACTGGCAGAAAAGCCAGCCTTGCTCGTGTGCGACGTGATGCTGCCTGATATGAACGGCTACGACATCGTGAAGCAGATTAAGAAGCAGCCTGATGGCTACGCCCTGCCGGTAATCATGCTCACGGCGCTGAACGATGAAAAGCATCAGATTAAGGGCTACAAGGCTGGTGCCGATGATTATATGGTGAAGCCATGCAACTTCAATCTGCTGGTGGCAAGAATTATCCAGCTGATTACCTGGTCGCAGAATCTGCCGAAGGCATCTGGTTTCGTGCAGGCAGGTGGGGATGCATCTTCATCTTCTTCATCATCATTATCACCTTCATCATCATCTTCTTCTTCATCCACCTCCTCCTCATCTTCTGCAGTATCTGCCTTTTCGGGTTCGGGTACTTCTGCAAAGGTTGAGGGTGTAACCAATTCGCTGGTGCCTCCTGCTGCCAAGATTGTAGAAGGCGTGGTGGATAAGAATTTCCTGAAGAGTTTCGAGTCGTTTGTGGCTCAGAACATGTCAGACCCATCCTTCACCATCGATAGCCTTACCGAGATGATGCGCATGGGACGCACCAAGCTCTATGGAAAGGTGAAGGAGCTGACGGGCGAGACCCCTAATAAGTATATCATGCGTCAGCGTATGAAGAAGGCTTCCGAGCTTTTGCTGACGGGTGATTACAACGTTACGGA
>CAKQCH010000073.1:0-13145 GCA_934216735.1 uncultured Prevotella sp. | reverse complement strand
CACCAGATTCGCCCTCGGGGTAAGATCGGAAGAAGATTACATGTGTTTGCGCACGCGTATGCTGCGCCTCGGCGGAATTTATGTCGCCCGCCGGGGCGCCTTTGCCGCAACAATATAATATCGTATAAAAATATATAGTTTAAATTGTTTCAGCGGGCGAGAGCCCCCTAGAACTTTTACTTTTATTTATGAATCGTCAGCCCGACGCTGTGAAGCGGAGCGCTGTTTTTTATAGCATTATAAATACAATCATGGAATCCGCCGCACGGCAAAATCCCATGAACGTATAAGCCCCCAGCCCGCTTGAGAAAGTAGGCTGGGGGCTGTTTTTTATCATTTACTGTTATTTTAGTTATTTTCAAGGTGTATTTACTATAAAAACTACGTAGAAGGACATTATAATGATAAATGAAGTATTATTATTTAGTCTTAAGGAAAAAAATATTTTCCCTTAAGGCTAAATATTTCTAGCCTTAAGGGAAAATAAAAAAGACTCTATGATAAAAGCTGCAAAGGGCTAACTAGTCCTTCAGATGCTTCAGCCTTCTCTTTGCCTCCGGATGGCTCGGATAAAGCGTCAGCGCCTTCTTGTAATTGGTGATAGCCGCTTCTTTCATTCCCTCCTTTTCACACTCCTTACCCATGATTACATACTCCGTGGCTAAGCGCTTCAGGAATTTCTCCTGCTTCTTCTTTTCTTCATCCTTCTGCTTGATTACTTCTCTCAACCGTTCGTTCTCTGCCTGCAACTCATTCACCTTGTTCAGCTTCTTGCGGATGAATCGCTTGGCTAGCGGATGCTCTATGTCGTAACGGCTGTGGATGGCTAGGAAGAAATTATCCAGGGCGGCTTGCATGTCACCCTTGTCATACGCCTTTACGGCATCGTGATATTGCCTGTCTGCCTTGCTCTGCGTCAGCGCCGTGTTGATGGTGTTCTGGTTGTTATACTGGCGGGCAAACTGCTTCACCTCGTTGCGGACGAAGATCTCGCTTGGACGGATAGGATCCTGCAAACTGATTCCCTCCAGACTGGTGCATCTCGACAAAGCCACGTAGGTCTGACCACCCGCAAAGACGCCACCCGTAAAATCAATTTTCACTTGATTAAAAGTCAAACCCTGACTCTTGTGAACGGTAATCGCCCATGCAAGTCGGATAGGATATTGCTCGTATCTGCCAATCTCCTCCTCCTCAATCTTCTTCTCCACCTCGTTGAAATGATAGCGCATGTTGCTCCAGGCTGCAGGCTCCACCATCACGTCCAGTCCATTTTCCGTGCGTACATATATCTTGGCATCATCCTCATCATCAAAACCGATGATGGTGCCCAGCGTACCGTTTACCCACTGGTGCTCGATGTCGTTCTTGATGAAGATAATCTGTGCTCCCGTCTTCAGATAGAGTTCGATAGGGGTAGGCAGACTGCTTTCCGGAAACTCGCCCTGGATGTTGCCACGGAAGAGCGTTGGCTCACCCGGCAGAAGCTTGAGCTGGTTCTCGTTGATGAAATCCACGGTGTCGCGGCGGGTAGAGAGGGTGATGGCAAGCTTGGAATCACTCTCGTCGAGTTGGGCACCCACCCGCTGGTTGAGCAGCTGCAGGTCTTTCATCTGCGCCTGACTGGTTCGGATATGGTCGAGAATACTGATGAATACGGGGTCGCTCTGACGATACACCTTGGTGAGTTCGATGCTCACGAGCTGGAACTGCTGGAATATCTTGGCATCGAAGAAAAAGCTGCTGCGATAGAAAGGATTCAGCAGTCTGCGGTCATCCTCCCTTACCACAGGTTCTAGCTGGTAGATGTCACCCACAAGCAGAAGCTGCTTTCCTCCGAACGGCTCCCTCATGTTGCGGCAATACACACGCAGCACCTTATCGATGAAATCGATGATGTCGGCACGCACCATACTGATCTCATCGATGATGATGAGTTCCACTTCGCGGATAATCTTGATTTTCTCAGAATTATACTTCAGCGTATTCCGGATATTGCGCACGGAATACATGCTGTCGTTGGGCAGCAGCGGATGGAAGGGTAACTTGAAGAAACTATGCAGTGTACTGCCACCGGCATTGATGGCAGCGATGCCCGTAGGCGCCAAGACGATGTGTTTCTTCTTGGTATTGGCTGCGATGTATCGCAGAAAAGTGGATTTACCCGTCCCCGCCTTTCCGGTGAGGAAAAGCGAACGACGGGTAAACTGTATGATTTGGAGTGCGTTCTGCAACTCCGCATTGTCGAGATCAATCATATTAAAAAATTAGAGATCATCGAAGTTGATAGGCTGCTCTGTTGGCTTAGCCTTCTTCTTCTCTTTCTTTTCTTCTGTTGTTCCGGAACTTGGGGTAGCGGTAGCTCCCTCGTTCTTGTTCACTGGAACTTCCTTGACAACAGGGTTGCCATTCTCATCGAGGATGATTTCCTCGTTGAAGGCGGTGCTATCTACACGAGTAGTATCTACCTTAGGTTTTGGTGCATAGCTTGCGCAGATGTACATATCTTGTGTGATGTCGGCATCCTGCGGCTTGTCAAACTTGGCGTGGTACTCCTTGAAGGCTGGGTCGCCAAATACGGATTGCAGGAAGTAACCGCATATAGGCAATGCTGTTCTGGCACCCTGTCCCAAGGCTCCGGTGCGGAAGTGCAGACAGCGGTATTCGCCACCTACCCAGGCACCAACCACCAGTTTAGGACTTACACACATGAACCAGGCATCTGAGTGGTTGTTGGTTGTACCCGTCTTTCCGCCGAATTCAGTGTCACGGTAGTTGCCCACATAGCCCCAAAGGCTCTGCGATGTACCGCCCGGCTCCTTCATACCGCCCTGCAGCAACTGTTGCATCAGGAAGGCACTCTTGTAAGGAATCACCTGCTCTTCGGTAGATGGACCTTCATATACCACCTTTCCGTCGTGGTCCACAATCTTGGTTACCAATACTGGGTCGTGGTGCTTACCATTGTTTGCAATGGTACTGTAGGCACAGGCCATCTCCAGCAGGTTCACATCGCTGGAACCTAAGGCAAGAGCTGGTGTGTCATCCAGCGGACTGTCGATACCCATCTTCTTGGCGGTCTCGATGATGCGTTTGATGCCCATCTCCTGACCCAGGCGCACAGCCACGGAGTTGATACTCTTGGCAAAGGCACTCTTCAGCGGGATGCTGTCGCCCGAGAACGAACCGCTGGCATTGGATGGTCTCCAGGTGGTCATCTCGTGCTTCTTCTTGTCATAAACCTCCATAGAGATATATTCATCGCGGCGCTTGTCGCAAGGAGTGAGTCCCTGGTTCATCGCCTCGGTATAGACAAAGAGCTTGAAGGTAGAACCCGGCTGGCGCTCGGCTGTTACCTTGTCATACTTCCAGTGGTCGAAATCAATGTCGCCCACCCATGCCTTCACGGCTCCCGTCTGTGGCTCCATAGCCACGAAAGCGCTGTGCATGAAGGTGGTCATATACTTGATGCTATCCTCCGAAGTCATGTTGATGGTGATGCTTCCCTTGTCGTAATCGAACACCTTCACTGGGTGAACCCACTCCTTATAATAATAGTTCACGGAGTCTGGATCGTTAGGGAAGCGTGCCAGCAATGCCTTGTAGAATGGCTGGCGCTCGGCGATGCCCTGGATAAAGTTAGGAATCACCTGGTGGTTCTCGTCCTGCCAAGGTTCCTGACCCAGCCAATTGCCCTTACCTGCCTGCGTGCGGCGGATGCTCCAGTGATTATTGAAGTTCTGCTGCACCTGCTTCATCTGCTTGCGGGCAGCATCCTCGGCATACTTCTGCATGCGGGTATCGATGGTGGTGTATATCTTCAAGCCGCTGGTGTAGAGGTCGTAGCCCTCGTCCTTGCACCAGTCTTTCAGGTAGTTGGCCACAGCCTCACGGAAGTATTTCGCCTGTCCGTCGTAGTTTTCCTCTACCTTGAAGTCGAGCTTGATAGGCTCCGTCTTCAGCTGGTCGTATTCGGCACGGGTCAGGTCGCCATGTGTCACCATATTATATAATACGGTGTTGCGGCGAGCCAGACTGTTTTCCGGATTGGTGCGTGGATTATAATAGGTGGTAGCCTTCAGCATACCCACGAGTATGGCAGCCTGGTCGGTGGTCATCTCCTTTGGGGTGGTGTTGAAGTAAGTCTTGGCGGCAGTCTTGATACCGTAAGAGTTACTGCCGAAATCCACGGTGTTGGCATACATGGTGATGATTTCCTTCTTGGAGAAAACCGTCTCCAGTTTCACGGCGATGATCCACTCCTTGCTCTTGATGATGAGCAGTCGCAGCACAGGCACCTTGCCGAGCAAACCGGTGGAGTATTGCGAACGGACACGGAACATATTCTTTGCCAACTGCTGGGTGATGGTAGAGGCACCACGCCCACTATGATGCAGCAGTGCATCTTTGGCAGCAGCGAACACGCCGATAGGGTCGATACCGATGTGCTTGTAGAAGCGCTCATCCTCGGTGTCTACCAGTGCCTTGAAGAAGGCAGGGTTCACGTCTTCGTATTCCACAGGAGTACGGTTCTCGTTGAAATACTTACCGATGAGCTTGCCATCGGCACTGTAAATCAGGGAAGCCTCCGAAGTCTGCGGGTTCAGAATACCCGAAAAATAACCAGGTGACTTACCGAAGAGCCACAGAAAGTTGATATCTACTGCACCCAAGTATAGGATAAAGGCTACGATACAACTAGCCAAGGCGACAACCGTCTTGGTGTACCAAGCCCTTCCCTGGTACAAACTCTTGTACCAAGTCCAACTGGCGCGAAACTTATGCCATATCCAGGCAAAGATAGTCTTGACTTTATTCATAATCGTTTATCTGTTTTTGTCGGTGCAAAGGTACAATAATAATTTGAAAAACCATCAATCTTTATGTTTTTATTTGTTATAAGGCATCATATCGGGTGCATGAAATGTTTCAGGAACTTTATCAGATGTTACATTTAGACGTTTTTCCCCCTTTTTTAACTTTTTTCACCACAAAAAAACGCAAAAAAGGTTTGCTGGGATAAAAATAATTAGTAACTTTGCGCTCAGTAAAAACAAGCAGTTCATAAGCAATTATACAAAAACTTAATATAAAACATAATAATTATGGTAAGCAACAACATTCCACAAGTAAAGCTCGGCATCATTGCCGTTAGCCGTGACTGTTTTCCAATCGCGCTTTCTACACAGCGCCGTGAGAACATCGTAAAAGAGTACAAAGGTGAGATTTTCAACTGCCAGACTACAGTTGAGAACGAAAAAGATATGCTCAAGGCTGTGAGCGAGGTAAAGGAGCAGGGCTGCAACGCCTTGGTTGTTTTCCTCGGTAACTTTGGTCCAGAGACTCCTGAGACTTTGATTGCAAAGAATTTCGACGGTCCTGTTATGTTCGTAGCTGCCGCTGAGGGCGACGGCGACATGATCAATGGTCGTGGTGATGCATACTGCGGTATGCTCAACTGCTCTTACAACCTCGGTATGCGCCACCTGAAGGGTTACATCCCTGAGTATCCTGTTGGCACAGCTGCAGAAGTTGCCAAGATGATTGCAGACTTCGTACCAGTGGCTCGCGTCATCCTCGGTTTGAAGGGCTTGAAGATTATCACTTTCGGTCCACGTCCACAGGACTTCTTCGCTTGCAACGCTCCAATCAAGGGCTTGTACGAACTGGGTGTAGAGATTGAGGAGAACTCAGAGCTCGACCTCCTCGTAGCTTATAAGGAGCACGCGAACGATCCACGTATCGACGAGGTTTGCGCTGATATGGCCAAGGAGATGGGCGAGGGATGCTACTATCCTGACCTCAGCCGCAGAATGGCACAGTTTGAGTTGACATTGCTCGACTGGGCAGAGGCTCACAAGGGTTCTCGCCAGTATGTAGCATTCGCCGACAAGTGCTGGCCAGCCTTCCCAAGCCAGTTCGGTTTCGAGCCTTGCTATGTAAACAGCCGTCTCGTTAGCCGCGGTATTCCTGTAGCTTGCGAGGTAGATATCTATGGTGCTTTGTCTGAGTACATCGGTATGTGTGCTTCTGATGATACAGTAACATTGCTCGACATCAACAACTCTGTTCCTCAGTATATCTATGATGAGGACATCAAGGGTAAGTACGATTATAAGTTGACTGATACCTTCATGGGCTTCCACTGCGGTAACACTCCACAGTGCAAGATGTGCTCTAGCCGTAAGATCAAGTATCAGTTGATCCAGAACCGCTTGTTGGAGAATGGTGGTACACCAGACTTCACCCGTGGTACTTTGGAGGGTGACATCGCTGCATCAGATATCACATTCTATCGTCTGCAGTGCGATTCAGAGGGTAACCTCCGTTCTTATATCGCAGAGGGTGAGGTTCTTGATGTTCCTACCCGTTCATTCGGTGGTATCGGTATCTTCGCCATCAATGAGATGGGCCGCTTCTATCGCCACGTCTTGGTTCAGAAGGGCTATCCACACCACGGTGCAGTAGCTTTCTCTCATGTAGGCAAGACCCTGTTCGAGGTATTCAAGTATCTTGGCATCAAGGACATCGCTTACAACCAGCCAGCTAGCCTGCCTTATCCAACCGAGAATCCTTGGAAGTAAGATAAAAATTATATGAAATAATGAAGGCGATTGCTTTTCCGCAAAGGGGATAGCAATCGCCTTTTTGTTTCTAAGAACTCCGCCACTAAAAGAAACGGCAATTTTGAACATATTGTGATATTTTGTGAATAGTGATTATTTGCAGAAAATCAGTACCTTTGCACCAGAATTAAATTGTATTTTATATCATAAGAAACATATTAATAATGAACAAGAAAAAGATATTGTGTTTTTGTCTGGCTCTCGGGGCTTTTTCTGCTATGATGGCGCAGGAAACTCTGTCGCTGAGCCAGTGCCTGCAGATGGCAGTGTATAACAACTTGTCGCTGCAGAAAAGCAGGAACGAGATTGCAAAGGGAAAGTATTCCATCAGCGAGAACCAGGCGAAGTTGCTGCCGCAGATCAACGCCGTGGCACAGTTGAACGATAACTTCACGCCTCCTGTTTCCGTGACGGATGGTTCTGCCTACGGCAAACCTTACAATGTAACCAAAACCCTGCAGTATAATGCTTCGGCAGGCTTGCAGCTCCAGATGCCGCTTTACAACCAGATGGTGAATACTGCCATCGACATTGCCAAGATAGCAGACCATCTCAACCAGCTCTCTTACGAGAAGGCGCGCGAAGACCTCATCGTGCAGACTGCCAAGATGTATTACATGGCGCAGAATACTGCCGAACAGATTCGTCTGGTGAACGACAACATCAAGCGCCTGGAAGAACTCTATGGCATCACCCAGGCTTTCTACGACAACCAGATGACTCTGGAGGTGGATGTGAAGCGTGTGAAACTCAACATCGAGAATCTCACCGTGCAGCGCGACAACGCCATCGCCATGCTCGATCAGCAATATACCATGCTCAAGTATGTGATAAATTATCCTGCGGATAAGCAAATCAAGGTAAGTGAAGTGAATCCTGGAGAGATAGAAACGGTGAATGCCAACGGATTGAATACAAATCTCTACGAACTCCAGCTCCTGGAGAAGAGAAAGGAACTTGCCCAGAAGCAGACCCAACTTGCCAAGGATGGCTATTTGCCTTCTGTGAGTCTTACCGGAAGTCTGATGTATTCAGCCTTTACTGATAAGATAGAGCATTGGATTCATTCGGGCGAATCCAACCACTGGTATGGTTCCAATGGCATCGGCATCCAGCTGAGAGTGCCAGTCTTCGATGGCTTCGAGAAGCGTTCCAAGATAAGACGTGCCAAGATGGAGGAGGAGAATGCCCGCATCGGATACGAGGATGCCTTGAAAGGCATGCAGGCAAACTATATGAACGCCGTGAGCGAGGTGAACAACAGTCAGCGTAACTACAAGAAGCAGTTTGACAACTACACCCTGGCGCAGGATGTATATAGTGTAACAGCCGACCAGTATAAAGAAGGTGTAGGAACGATGACCGCCGTTCTTCAGGATGAGATGCGCATGAGCGAAGCCATGAACAATTATCTCACCGCCTATTATAAATATAAGGTGGCGAATCTCTCGCTCCTGAAACTCACCGGACAGTTGGATCAGGTTAAATAACAAAGGAATCATCAAGTAATAATCAATCAGAATATAACAATGGAACAGAACGAAAACAACAAGATAGAAACCGCTCGTGAGGAAAATGCTGCCGTAACTCAGGCTTCTCACGAGGAAATGCAGAAGAAATTGAAGAAGCAGCGCATCCGCCAAATCATCGCCAGCCTCATCGGCGTAGCCATCCTCGCCTTCGGACTCTGGAAGATTGTCTGCCTTTTCCTGGATTATAATGCCAACGAAACCAGCAACGATGCCCAGATAGAGCAGTATATCTCTCCAGTCAACCTCCGTGCATCGGGCTATATCGCCAAGGTTTGCTTCAAGGAACACGAGGAGGTTCACAAGGGTGATACCCTTCTTATCCTCGACGACCGTGAGTATCGCATCCGCCTGATGGAGGCTGAGGCGGCACTGAAGGATGCCAAGGCTGGAGCCAATGTGATTGATGCTACCCAGCAGACCACCCAGACTTCGGCTACCGTCTATTCGGCATCCATCGACGAGATAGAGGTGCGCCTTGCCAAACTCGCCAAGGACTGCGAGCGCTATCGCAACCTGGTAGAGAAGAAGGCGGCTACACCTATTCAGCTGGAGCAGCTCGAAGTGGAATATGCGGCTACCAAGAAGAAACTGGAATCAGTAAAGCGACAGCAGGCTGCTGCCTATAAGGGCGTGAACGAGGTGGTTACCCGCAAGCAGAATGTGGCTGCTGCCATCGAACGTGCTGAGGCTGCGGTGGAGATGGCGAAGCTGAACCTCTCTTATTGTGTGGTTGTAGCGCCATGCGATGGTAAGTTGGGTCGCCGCTCTATCGAAGAGGGACAGATGGTGAACGCAGGAACCACCATCACCTATATCCTTCCTAATGCCCAGAAGTGGGTCATCGCCAACTATAAGGAAACCCAGGTAGAGAATCTCTATGTGGGTCAGAAGGTCCGCATGACGGTGGATGCCATCAGCAACAAGGAGTTTGAGGGCACCGTTACCGCTATCTCCGGTGCAACCGGTTCCAAGTATTCTCTTGTTCCTACCGATAATTCGGCAGGTAACTTCGTGAAGATTCAGCAGCGTGTGCCTGTAAGAATCGACTTCACCAATCTCAGCAAGGAAGACAATGCCCGTCTGGCTGCAGGTATGATGGTGATTGTGAAGGCGGAGAGAAATAAAAAGTAGCTTGAAGGAAATGAAGTAATATATGGAAGAAGAATATAAGAATTATCCGTTCTATGACTGGGTGCCGAAACCGCTGGGCATCATCTTCATGATCATCCTCTTCGTGCCGATGATTACGATGAGTGGTGTCTATTCCGCCAACAGCGGCGAGATGATGAGCGGACTGGGCATCCAGTCGGAATACATCGCCTTTGCGGGCTTCTGCACGTCGATAGGAATGGCGGCTTTCTCGCCGTTCTTCTACGAACTGGTGTGCATCCGAAGAGAGAAGATGATGTGTATCGTGGGATTCTCCATTCTCTTTTTGCTCAGTTTCGTCTGCGCCCAGACCGATTCGCTGTTCATCCTAGGCTTGTGCAGTCTGCTGATGGGCTTTGTTCGCCAGACGCTTCTGATGGCGCATCTCTTTGTATTGATTCGATATGGCTTCGGCATTGAGGCAACGAAGAATATCACGCCGGGTTGCGAGCCTACCACCGAGGAGGCTTGGGATGCGGTGGATTCAGAAAAAATGGTGTCCCAGCCGGTCATCTATCTTTTCTTCATGATTATCGGACAGTTGGGCACCTGGCTCACGGCTTGGCTTGCTTATGCTTACGAGTGGCAGTATGTGTATCATTTCATGATGGCATTCATGCTGGCGGGCATCATCATCGTGTTCTTCACCATGCCTTATCATAAGTATCCGATGCCGAAGTTCCCGATTACGATGTCGAAGTTTGGCAATGTCACGGTGTTCAGCATCATGCTCTGCTCGTTTGCCTATGTAATGGTATTCGGCAAGACGCTGGATTGGTTTGATGATCCTACCATCCGTTATTCTACGGTGGTCTGTCTCATCTTCACCGCCCTGTTCATCTATCTGGAGAAGACCCGCCGCTCACCTTATTTTATCATGGAGGTGTTCCAGCTCAGGGTTATCAATTATGGCATCATGCTGTTCTTCCTCCTGATGGTCTGCAACTCCAGCGCTATGTTTGTGAATGTATTCACCAATGTGGGAATGAAGATTGACAACTGGCAGAATGCCACCCTGGGCAACTGGGTGATGGTGGGCTATACCGTGGGTTTGATCTTTGCGGTCATCGCCAGAGCCAAGAATGTTCATCTGAAGTGGATGTACTGTCTGGGCTTCCTCTTTATCGGAGGCTACGCCCTCTTTATGTATTTCGAGGTACAGAACGACGGCATGTATGAGCGCATGAAATGGCCTATCATCATCCGTTCTACGGGAATGATGCTGCTCTATTCGCTCATCTCCACGATAGCCAATCAGCGCATGCCTTACCGTTTCATGTCCACCTGGGTCTGCATCATGCTCACCGTTCGTATGGTCATCGCCCCTTGCATAGGTTCGGCGCTCTACACCAATGTGCTCCAGCATCGCCAGCAGTATTACGTCACCCGCTTTGCACAGGATTACGACCGCACCAGCATCGAGACGGCAAGAACTTACGACCAGACAGTGATGGGTATGCAGTATCAGGGCAAGAGTGTAACCGAGGCGCAGAACATGGCAGCCATGAGTGCGAAGGGTAAGGTGCAGGTGCAAGCCACGCTGGTATCCATCAAGGAGATGGCAGGCTGGACCTTCTATGGCTGTCTGGTATGTGCCGGACTGATGCTCGTGATACCTTGGCGCAAGCGCAACATCAAGGAGCTTACTCGCGAGTATCTGCTGAAGAATGTGAATGAGAAAAACTTGGGAAGGAGGTAAGATTCTGCTAAAATATCATAAATAATCGGGATTGTTATCAGATGGAATAGATATTTTTGTTATCTTCGCAATTCAAGCAAATTTGAAATAATGGAGATAACAGATAATATTATAATATGTGAGGCAAGAGAATTTCCTCATTTTCTGATGCAACCTTTCTATTCTGATTATGTCGGAATAGTAGTTTGTCATCAAGGGATGTTCCGTTTCCAGGTAAACGGGGCATCCTTTGCTGCGTCTATGGGAGAGACTATTTTCCTTTCTCCTGAAATTCTTTTTCATGTTCAGGAAACCTCTTCCGATTTCCGCTTTACCTTGCTTTTCTATCGTGTGGAGCAGATTCGTCACATGTTGGGCAATACGGTGATGAGCATGCGTCTTTATTCCACGCTTTATCCCAAGGCGTGCACCGTGGCGCAGACGGGTTACGAGGAGATGCTGACGTCTTATGCCCGGATGCTTTTTGTCTTGGATCAGAAGGAGAAGAAGGATACGTATAGTGATCATGAGCAGAAGCTGCTTCTCATGGCGGTGACCTATCGTCTTTGCAGCATATTCTCTGCCTCGCTTACCACGCCGAGAAAGGAGATGGATCGCAAGATAGAGACGTTTGAGGAGTTGGTGAAGCTGATAGATGCGAATTTCATGCGAGAGCGTGGTGTGGCGTTTTATGCCGACCAGCTTTGTCTCACCCCGAAGTATCTTTCGGTGATAGTGAAGTCGGTGTGTGGCAAGACGGTTCAGCAGTTGATTTTCAAGGCGATCATCCGTCGCAGCATTTATCTGATGAAGAATACGAACATGACGATTCAGCAGATAGCCTGCGAACTCAGTTTTCCGAATGCCTCATCCTTCGGCACCTTCTTCAAGAAGCATACCGGTTTATCGCCTAAGAATTACCGCATGGGGGCGGAGTAGGTTCGAATAATCTTCGTATTCTCTGTTTCAATGAACTGATGTTCAAAGTCCTCAACCACATCCCAAAGAAGCGGTCGTATATGATATAGCTGCCATTGTACTTGTAGATGAATTCCCTATTGGTCAGGGTCTTGAGAGCAAGACTCACGCTGCTGGCAGCAGGCAAGTTGTGGCGGCTTTTTATGTAACTATCGCCACTTCTTTCCTTAATATTTTTTAAAACTTAAACTTTGTGTTTTCATCAGTTTCTTCAACGCTTCTCTTCTGGGTATTCGGCAAGAATCCTGCTATGATGCCGAGCAATGGCAGGAAGGCACTCACCTGGAAGATAAACTCAATACTGGTCTTGTCGGCTAACCAGCCGAAGAACGCTGAGCCAAGTCCTCCCAGTCCGAACATCAGGCCGAAGAAAATGCCTGCTATCAATCCCACTTTATCTGGCATCAGGTCGGTGGCATATACCACGATGGAAGAGAATGCCGAGGCGATGATCAAGCCAGAAAGGAAGGTACAGATGATGGTCCATGTGAAGTTCACAAAAGGCATGGCGATGGCAAAGGGTGCTGCTCCCAGAATGGAGAACCAGATGACATACTTTCTGCCAAACTTGTCACCCAGCATTCCTCCTGCCACCGTACCTATGGCAAAGGCGGCAAGGAATACGAAGAGGCACAGCTGCGAGGTCTGTACCGATACGCCGAACTTATCCATCAGGAAGAAGGTGAAGTAACTCGTAATGCATGCCGTATAGAAATACTTGGAGAACACGAGCATGATGAGGATGAACAGAGCCCAATACTTCACCCTTTTAGAGATATGGGTATTAAGAAGGGGCTGTTTCTGAGGATGGTTCACCACGTAAGTCAGTCGTGCCTTATACCAGACTCCCAATCTTACCATGATGATGGCGGCAAGCAGGGCTGCAAGGGCAAACCAGGAGATGGCATGCTGGCCGAAAGGCAGGATGATGATGGCGGCAAGCAAAGGTCCTATTGCAGATCCTCCATTGCCACCCACCTGGAAGATGGATTGTGCCAGACTCTTCTTGCCTCCCGATGCCATCTGGGCCACTCTCGATGCTGTGGGATGAAACACTGAAGAACCCAGGCCGACAACGCTCACCGCCAGGAGAATCAGAAAGTAATTCTCGGCGAAAGCCAGCAGGAGCAGCCCCACCAACGTGAAGCACATGCCGATGGAGAGGGCATAGGGACGGGGATG
>CAKQCH010000072.1:0-13304 GCA_934216735.1 uncultured Prevotella sp. | reverse complement strand
GCGTAGCTCGTGCCTGCAAACATGCCTTTGTCGTATGCGACATGCCTTTCGGCAGCTATCAGATCAGCAAGGAAGAGGCACTTCGCAACGCATGCCGCATGATGAAGGAAACCGGTGTAGACGCACTCAAGCTGGAGGGCGGCATCGAAATCGCTGATACGGTTAAGGCTATGGTAGACGCAGGCATTCCAGTACATGGTCATCTGGGACTCACCCCACAGAGCGTCAACAAGTTTGGCGGCTACGGCATCCGTGCCAAGGAAGAGGCTGAGGCCCAGAAGCTCATCAGCGATGCCATCGCCCTGGATAAGGCAGGTGTTTTTGCCATCGTTCTGGAAAAGGTTCCTGCTAAGTTGGCGGCTGAAGTAACACGTCAGGTAAAAGCCGTAACTATCGGTATTGGAGCTGGTAACGGCTGCGACGGACAAGTGCTGGTTTATGCTGATGCGTTGGGAATGACCCAGGGTTTCAAGCCTAAGTTCCTGCGCCATTTCGCCCAGGTAGGCGAGGAGATGCAGAAAGGCGTGAAGGCCTACATCGATGCTGTTAAGAGCACAGAATATCCAAGTGTAGAGGAGAGCTATTAGTTTTAAATTGGTTATGGATACACAAAATACACCCATACACGTGAATTTGTGGCATCGTGACTTCTGGCGGCTCTGCTTTGCCAACCTGCTGCTGATGACGAGTGTCTATATGCTCATCCTTGGCATACCTTATTTTATGACGAAGGAAGGCTATCGCCCTTGGCAGGTTGGTGTTGTGGTGGGAGCCTACGGCTTGGGCATCTTCCTGCTCGGCGGTTTCTGTTCCTATCTGGTGCAGCGCTACCGCCGCAACAGGGTATGCCAGTTTTCCATCTGCTGCGTAGCCGTCTGCCACGTTGTCCTCTACTATCTGGATACCTTCTGGAACATCAAGTTTGGTTTCGAGGTGCTAGTGGCGATGCGGGTGGTGCTGGGTGCCTTTCTGGGTTTGGCTCAGATGACGCTTGCCAGTACGCTGGTGATAGATACCTGCGAGTCGTTCCAGCGCACGGAGGCGAACTACATCACTTCCTGGTTTGCCCGTTTCTCCATTGCTACGGGTCCCGTGCTGGTGTGGCTTATTTGCATTTTTCTAGATATGCGCCTCGTCTTCCCGGTGGCTTCTCTGTTGGCACTGGGTGCTCTGGTGCTGGTGTCCCGGGTAAAGTTTCCTTTCAAGGCACCTACTGAGCACATGCCGCTTTTCAGCTCCGACCGCTTCTTTCTGCCTCAGGGAATCCCGCTGTTTGTCAACATCGTACTGATTATGGCAAGTGTCGGAATGTATTTCGCCATTGCGCACGACCTGACGGTTTATCTGATGTTGCTGGCTGGTCTGGTGTTGGCGGTGATTGCAGAGAAATATGTCTTTGCCGATGCCGACTTGAAGAGTGAGGTGATCGTGGGACTGATATTGATAGGTGCTGCAGAGTTTATCTCGCTGAACGACCAAGACTTTGCTGTAGAGGTACTTGTGCCCGTATTGCTGGGTTTGGGAATGGGCGTCATCGGCAGCCGTTTCCTGCTTTTCTACATCAAGCTGGCCAAGCATTGCCAGCGCGGGACGAGCACCAGTTCCTTCTTCCTGGCATGGGAGTTGGGATTGACTCTGGGCATAGCCCTGGGCTTTGTGCTTCTGGAAAGCACCTATAAACAGCTTCCCAATGAGCAAAGTATCATCTTAAATCCCACCATGCACGAACTGCTTTATCCAGGCATGATACTCACAGGATTGTCGCTAATCTTGTATAATTTCTTAGTACATCCCTGGTATATGAAACATCGCAACCGCTAGTATTTGATTTATCTTCAACCATTCCCATATATGATATTTTGTTTAAGATTCATATTATATATGGGAATGGTTTCTTTAAAATACGGGAGCGGTTTCATTAAAAGTTTCTAAAAATAGCTTTTGTGAAACATTTTTAATATTATTTAGTTTGCTTTATTCGCTTTTGTGCTCATAATTCAGTACTTTTGCGTTTGATTTAAGGGTGAGGGTGTAAGAAGACACCCTAATTCCCTGCAAAAGTTGAATTAAACGTAAAATAATATTATAAGAATTATGGCAGAAGCTATTGATATCCGTGAATTGAATATCCGGATTGAACAACAGAGTCAGTTCGTTACCAACCTGGTAATGGGCATGAACAAGGTCATCGTTGGTCAGAAGCACCTCGTTGACTGTCTCCTCATCGGTCTTCTCTCTGATGGTCACATCTTGCTCGAAGGTGTGCCGGGCTTGGCGAAGACCCTCGCAATCAAAACATTATCACAGCTGGTCAGTGCAGACTATAGCCGCATACAGTTTACACCCGATTTGTTGCCTGCCGACGTGGTGGGAACGCAGATCTATTCGCAGAAAGACGAAGCCTTCCATGTAAAGCGTGGTCCGGTGTTCGCCAACTTCGTATTGGCAGATGAAATCAACCGTGCGCCTGCCAAAGTGCAGAGTGCCTTGCTCGAGGCGATGCAGGAACATCAGGTTACCATCGGCGAGCAGACATTCAAACTGCCTAATCCATTCCTGGTGATGGCTACCCAGAACCCGGTGGAGCAGGAGGGAACCTATCAGTTGCCAGAGGCGCAGGTAGACCGTTTCCTTCTCAAGGTCATCATCGACTATCCTACCATCGAGGAAGAGAAGCTCATCATCCGCGAGAATATCCAGGGCGGTCTGCCAACCGTTACTCCTGTAACCACAGCAGAGGAAATTCTGAAGGCACGCAGCATCGTAAACGAGGTTTATATCGACGAGAAGATTGAGCAGTATATTGCCGACATCGTCTTCGCCACCCGTTATCCCGACCGTTACGGCTTGGGCGATTTGAAGGATATGATTACCTTCGGCGGCAGTCCTCGTGCCAGCATCTCGCTTGCCAAGGCAGCCCGTGCCTACGCCTTCATCAAGCATCGCGGTTATGTGATTCCAGAAGATGTGCGTGCCGTGGCTCACGATGTGCTCCGCCACCGCATCGGTCTCTCTTACGAGGCAGAGGCGAGCGAAATCACCAGCGAGGAAATCGTTAGCCGCATCATCAACAAGGTGGAAGTGCCTTGATGTAGGTAAGTTCAAAGTTCAAAATTCAAAGTTCAAAGTAAATTGGATACACAAGATATCTTAAAGAAGGTTCGGAAGATTGAGATCAAGACTCGCGGATTGAGCCAGAATATCTTCGCAGGCCAGTATCACTCAGCCTTCAAGGGCAGGGGAATGGCCTTTGCTGAAGTGCGCGAATACCAGTATGGCGACGACGTGAGAGACATCGACTGGAACGTGACAGCCCGTTTCCATCGCCCTTTCGTCAAGGTGTTCGAGGAGGAGAGGGAACTCACCGTCATGTTGCTCGTGGATGTGAGTGGCTCGCTCGACTTCGGTACGATGCGCCAGATGAAGCGCGACCTGGCAACCGAGATAGCTGCCACCTTGGCCTTCAGTGCCATTCAGAACAACGACAAGATAGGTGTCATCTTCTTTTCCGACAGAATTGAGAAGTATATCCCGCCCAAGAAGGGAAGAAAGCATATCCTCTATATCATCCGAGAGATGCTAGACTTCCATCCTCAGAGCCAGCGCACCGACATCGGTTGCGCCCTGGAATACTTCACCCGCGTGATGAAGCGCCACTGTACCGCCTTCCTCATCAGCGACTTCTACGACCAGAAGGATTACCAGCATGCCCTGCAGATTGCCAATCAGAAGCATGATGTGGTGGGCATCCAGGTATACGACCCTCGTGGAAAGCAGTTGCCCGATGTGGGATTGATCAAGGTGATGGATGCCGAGACGGGACACGAGATGTATATCGATACCAGTTCGAAGAAGCTGAGAATAGCGCATGCCCAGAACTGGCTGCGACGCCAGGACCAGCTGCGCCAGCTCTTTGCCAAGAGTAAGGTAGACTGGACTTCGATAGCGACCAACGAGGATTTCTCCAAGTCGCTCCTGACACTGTTCAAACAAAGAGGATAAATTGAGTGAAGAGTGAAGAATGAAGAATTCTACGGCTTTACTAATCATAAAGCTCAAAGTTCAAAGTAAAGCAACAATGTTGAAAATAAGAAATATTATATTGACGATGGTGCTGATGGGCTGCTCGGGACTGGCTTTCGGTCAGACCGTGGAGCAGCGCATCGACTCCTTGCAGATGCTCATCGGACAGCAGACCCTCCTGCACCTCAAGGCTACCGCCCGAAAAGGTGCCAAGGTGGTGATGCCATCCTTCAAGCCGCAAGACCAGATTATTCCTGGCATCGAGGTGGTGGAGCAGAAGGGGGATACCTCGCAGGTGGGCGACGACCAGATGGTGGTGAGCCGCGACTATACCATCACCTCCTTTGACGAGAAGGTGTATGCTATCCCGGCACTCAATGTGAAGATAGACGGCAAGAGCTTCCACGGCAATCCCCTGGCGCTGAAGGTGCTCACGGTGCCCGTGGATACGGTGCATCCCAACCAGTTCTATCCTCCCAAGACGGTGCAGGACAACCCATTCCTCTGGAGTGAGTGGAGCTTCGCCTTCTGGTTGAGCCTCCTGATGATAATCATCTGTGGCGCAATGCTCTATCTGCGCAACCGATTGAAGAAGAACAAGCCTATCATCACCCGTATCCGCATCATCAAGCGGGTTCCTGCCCACGAGAAGGCACTGAAGGAAATCAACGACATCAAGCAGCATCACACCACATCCAACCAGGAAACCCAGAAGGAGTACTACACCCATCTGACCAATGCGCTGCGCGGATATATCGTGAGCCGATTCGGATTCAATGCGATGGAGATGACCAGTTCCGAGATTATCGACAACCTGCGTGCTTCGGGCGACCAGAAGATGATTGACGAGTTGAGAATGCTCTTCTCCACCGCCGACCTAGTGAAGTTTGCCAAGTACGAGATTCCGATGAACGAGAATGATGCCAACCTGGTGAATGCCATCAACTTCATCGACCAGACGAAGACCGATGAGCAGCCTAAGGAAGAGAAGATAGTTCCTACGCTCAGCAGCGAAGACCAGAAGAGTCAGCAGCAGCGCCGCCTCATCAAGACCCTGCTCTGGGTGGGAGGTGTCAGCGTAGCCGGCATCCTGGGTTATATCATCTACCAGGTGGTCATGCTCGTGATGTAACTTTACTGAAGTTTCGAAAGTAGCATCCTGCCGTCCCCGAAGGGGGCGAATGTGAATAACCGCGGGTGGAATGACCGAAGGGAATGGAACCTGCGGATAACTGACACACTCTCCAAGCGTCCCCGAAGGGGGCGAACAGGAGCAAGACTGGATGTGGTTCGCCCCCTTTGGGGACGCTTTCTCCCTCCTGATGCTTGTCCGCAGGTTCCATGACCTTCGGTCATTCCACCAGCGGTTATTGAAAGTTGGCCCCCTTCGGGGACCGGAGGTTACTTGCGAAACTTGAATAACTTTATAAAATAAAAAAGAAAAATGGAATTTGCAAGTAAAGCATATTTTCTGCTGCTCCTGCTGCTGATACCTTATATATTATGGTATTTCCTGAGCAGGAAGAAGAGCGAGCCAACGATGCGCATGAGCGATACAAGAATGTATCAGTTTGCGCCCAAGAGCCTGCGCGTGCGACTCATCCATCTGCCGATGGTGCTGAGATGCATCGCCTTCGTGCTCATCGTTTGCGCCATGGCCCGTCCGCAGACGCATTATTCTTGGGACAACAAGACGGTGGAGGGCATCGATATCATGCTTGCCATGGACGTTTCTACCTCCATGCTTGCCGAGGATCTGAAGCCTAACCGCATGGAGGCGGCGAAGGATGTTGCCAACGAGTTTATCTCGGGCCGTCCTACCGACAACATCGGATTGACCATCTTTGCGGGCGAGGCGTTCACCCAGTGCCCGATGACCACCGACCACGCCAGTCTGCTGCGCCTGTTGCAGGATACAAGAACCGATATTGCCGCCCGTGGACTCATCGACGATGGTACCGCAGTGGGCATGGGTCTGGCGAATGCCGTGAGCCGACTGAAAGACTCCAAGTCGAAGAGCAAGGTGGTAATCCTGCTCACGGATGGAAGTAACAACATGGGCGACATCTCGCCGATGACTGCAGCCGAAATAGCCAAGAGCTATGGCATCCGAGTCTACACCATCGGCGTGGGCACCAACAAGGTGGCACCTTATCCGATGCCGGTGGCAGGAGGCGTGCAGTATGTCAACATCCCTGTGGAGATTGATACGCAGACGCTTCGCGACATTGCGCAGACCACCGACGGAAACTTCTATCGTGCTACCAACAATGCCGAGCTGAAGAAGATTTATCGGGATATTGATAAACTGGAGAAATCGAAGTTCAATGTAAAGCATTTCGCCAAGCGCTATGAGGCGTATCAGCCTTTCGCCCTTGCCGCCCTGTTGATATTGCTGGTAGAGATTCTGCTCCGCATCACCTGGCTCCGCCGCATCCCTTGATGGAATTAAAGAAATAATATAAATATAACCATGTTAAGATTTGAAGATCCCGCATTTCTCTGGCTGTTGTGGGTGATACCGGCACTGGTGCTGGTTCGCCTGATAGGTTGGAGAAGGAGAAGGGCAAAGCTCAGAAAGTTGGGTGACCCCGAGTTGCTCAAGCAGCTGATGCCCCACATATCTAAATACCGCCCCACAGTGAAGTTCGTGCTGATGCTCGCAGCCTTGGCATTGCTCATCGTGATGGTGGCACGCCCGCAGATGGGCAGCAAGATTTCTAACGAGAAGCGAAATGGCATAGAAACCATGATTTGTCTCGATATCTCCAATTCCATGCTTGCCGAAGATGTGGCTCCGTCACGTCTCGACAAGAGCAAGATGCTGATAGAGAATCTGGTTGATAACTTCACCAACGACAAGATTGGTCTCATCGTCTTCGCAGGCGATGCCTTCGTGCAGTTGCCTATCACCAGCGACTACGTTTCTGCCAAGATGTTCCTGCAGAACATTTCCCCTGGTCTCATCCAGACCCAGGGCACCAACATCGGACAGGCCATCAGCCTCGCCACCAAGAGCTTCACCCAGCAAGACAACGTGGGCAGGGCCATCATCGTGATTACGGATGGCGAAAACCACGAAGAGGGTGCGCAGGAGGCAGCGCAGATGGCCAACAAGAAGGGCATCAACGTGTTTATCCTGGGTATCGGTAATGCCAAGGGAGCACCCATCCCGATGGGCGACGGCTCTTATCTGAAAGATAACGCCGGCAACACGGTGATGACTGCCCTGAACGAGCAGATGTGCCGCCAGCTGGCACAGGCTGGCAAGGGTCAGTATATCCACGTGGATAATACCAGCGATGCAGAGAAGGCGCTGAACAACGAACTCACCAAGTTGCAGAAGGGCGAAATGACCAGTGTAATCTACAGCGCCTACGATGAGCAGTTCCAGGCTGTAGGCATCCTGGTTATCCTCTTCCTCATCATCGAGGTCTGCATGATGGAAGTAAGGAATCCGTTGCTCAGGAACGTTAAGTTCTTCAAGAAAACGCCATTCAAGAAAATGCCTTAAAAGGGCAAAAGCATAAAAATGTTTTAAAATGAACACTATACATTATATAATAGTAACTGTGGCTTTCCTGTTGGCCGGTGCGACAAATGCTGCCGCACAGACCGACCGCAACTTGATTCGCCAGGGAAACAGGGCGTTCAAGACCCAGAAATGGGCAGCTGCCGAGACCCAATATCGCAAGGCTATCTCCAAGAACCAGAAGAATCCGCAGGCGATATACAACCTGGGCTGTGCCTTGCTGATGCAGCAGAAAGACTCGCTGGCGATGGTGCAGTTTGGCAATGCCGCGCAGCTGGAGCCCAACCTCTTCCGCCGCTCCAAGAGCTATCATAACATGGGAGTGGTGATGCAGAACCACCGCGAGTACGCTCAGGCCATCGAATACTACAAGATGGCGCTGAGATGCAATCCGCAGGACAATGAAACCCGTTATAATCTTGCCCTCTGCAAGAAACTGCTCAAGAACAACCCGCAGAATCAGAACAACAAGGACAAGAACAACAAGGATAAGAACAAGGACAAGAACAAGAACGATAAGAACAAGGATAAAGACAAGAACAAGGATAAGAACAAAGACGATCAGAACAAGAACGATCAGAACAAGAATAATAAGGATAAGAATAAAGACAAGAATAAAAACAAGAATTCGAATCCGAACCAGCAGAATCAGGACAAGATGAGCCGCGACAACGCCGAACAGCTCCTCAATGCCGCGATTCAGCAGGAACAGGCCACCAAGCGAAAGCTGCAGAAGGCGATGAGCCAGCCTCGCAGAAAGGCCTACGACAAGAATTGGTAGAAAGCGTAACTGCTTCCCCTCACCAAACAGGGATTCTTGCCTATATATATAATAAGGTGTACTTACGTTTTAAAAATTGGAACAAATATAAGATAAAAGAAAGTTGATATGAAAAAAATAGGTTGGTATATCATATTGCTCCTGATGATGTTGGGCTACCATGTGCATGTAGATGCCCAGCATATCTCAGTGTCGGCTCCGTCGCACGTCGCGGCAGGAGAGAACTTCCGTGTTGCCTATACCATCAACACCAGTGATGTGGAGGAATTCCGAATGGGTGGGGTGCAGGATGGACTGGAAGTGATTGCAGGTCCTTACACTTCCTCGCAGTCCAGTTACCAGATGATCAACGGTCATACCTCGTCATCATCTTCCGTAACCATCACTTACACCCTCTATGCCGCCAAGAACGGCAGCTTCACCATCGGGGTTTCGCATGCCGTGGTGGGAGGAAAACGACTGTCTTCACGCCCCGTGAAGATTCAGGTGTCGGGACATGCACAGCGCACCAACGGCGCTCCCAACATGCACGGACAGGACAGCTACGACCAACCTCATATGCGCTCTGCCGGATCTGCCATCTCGGGCAGCGACCTCTTCATCAAGGTCTCTGCCAGCAAGAAGAGAGTTCACGAGCAGGAACCTATCCTCCTTACCTATAAGGTATATACACAGGTGGACCTCACACAGCTGGAAGGTAAGATGCCAGACCTGAAGGGATTCCACACCCAGGAGGTTCCGCTGCCACAGCAGAAGACCTTCCACACCGAAACCGTGAACGGCCGACCATACAAGTGCGTCACCTGGAGCCAGTACGTCATGTACCCGCAGATGACGGGCAGGCTGGAGATTCCATCCATCACCTTCAAGGGCATCGTGGTTCAGCAAAACCGCAACGTAGACCCGATGGAGGCGTTCTTCAACGGTGGTTCCGGCTACGTAGAAGTAAAGAAGGATATCAAGGCACCGGGCATCACCCTGCAGGTGGATCCGCTGCCACAGCGACCAGCCAACTTCTCGGGCGGCGTGGGCAAGTTCAATATCTCAGCCTCGCTCGATAAGAAGGAGGTGAAGGCAGGCGAACCTATCACCCTGCGCGTAGTGGTGGGCGGCATCGGCAACCTGAAACTGCTGAAGCAGCCAGTGGTCAACTTCCCTAAGGATTTCGACAAGTATGATGCCAAGGTAACCGACAAGACCCGTCTCACCGCCAACGGCGTAGAGGGCAACATGGTCTACGATTTCCTTGCCGTGCCTCGCAACCAGGGCAGCTATACCATCCCGTCGGTGGAGCTCACCTATTATGATACGAGCAAGAATGCCTATAAGACCATCAAGACCCAGCCGTTCAAGGTAGAGGTGGAGAAGGGCGATGGCACAGCGGGCGAGTCAGAGGATTTCGCCAGCCAGGACAAGGATATCCACACCATCAAGCTAGGCAAGGTGGAGCAGCACAAGGCAAACGAGATGTTCTTCGGCAGCTTCGGCTACTGGATCAGTCTCCTCATGCCGCTCATCGCCTTCGTGGTACTGCTCATCGTGTTCCGCCGCCGTGCCATCGAGAATGCCGACATCGTGAAGAAGCGTTCCAACAGGGCAGGCAAGATAGCCACCAAGCGTCTGCGCCTTGCCAACAAGCTGATGCTTCAGGGTAAGCAGGGCGAGTTCTACGACGAGGTGATGCGAGCACTTTGGGGATACATGAGCTACAAGCTCAACATGCCAGCCGAGAAGCTCAACCGCGACAACATCCGTGAAACCCTGGGTCGCCACTTCGTGGATGATGCAACAATAGAGAAGTTTACCACGGCTCTGGATGAGTGCGAGTTCGAGCGTTATGCGCCAGGCGATGCCGCCGGCAACATGAACCGCACCTTCGAGTCGGCTATGACAGCGATTATGGATATAGAAAATGCAATCAATGAGGCTCGCAAGAACCAGAAGAAGCATCCGGCAGGCTACTCCTTCGTATGGCTGCTTCTGGCAATGATCTGCTTCGGCGGCACCTCTGCCAAGGCTGTGACCAAGAACAATGCCGACACGGAGTACCAGAAGGGCAACTATCAGCAGGCCATCCGCGACTACGAGGAGATTCTGAAGAACGGCGAATCTGCCGAGATTTATTTCAATCTCGGCAACGCCTACTATCGCACGGACAATATCACCAAGGCGGTGCTCAACTACGAGCGTGCCCGCCTGCTGTCGCCGGGCGATGACGATATCAACTTCAACCTGCAGTTTGCCCGCAGCAAGACCATCGACAAGATTACCCCGCAGAGCGAGATGTTCTTCGTAACCTGGTACAAGTCGCTGGTGAATTTCACGAGCGTTGACAACTGGGCGAAGACCGGCATCCTCTGCATTGTGATGGCTCTGCTGCTGGTATTGCTCTATCTCTTCGGTCCGCAGCTCATGCTCCGCAAGATAGGATTCTTTGGCGGTCTTGCCTTCTTCGTCATCTTCCTGCTGAGCAATCTCTTCGCTTTCCAGCAGAAGCAGGCGCTCGACAACAGAACCGGTGCCATCATCATGACGCCATCCGTAAACATCAAGAAGACGCCAGCCAAGAACAGCGCCGACCAGTTTGTGCTCCACGAGGGAACCCGCGTGGATATCATTGACAAGGGCATGACCGACTGGCGCTGCATCCGTGTAGGCGATGGCCGCGAAGGATGGATAGAGACCAAGGCAATAGAGGAGATTTAATGAAGTTCAAAGTTCAAAGTAAGTAAATGGATTTTAGTACGATACAAAACATAGATTTTCAGGTGCTGCAGTGGTTCAACGGCAGCAACAATGTGATTCTCGACCAGTTGGCGGTGGTGCTGACATCGGGCGTTACATGGATACCACTCTATGTGGTATTGTTTATCGTCGTGATGCGCAACAACGAAACCATGTCGCAGATAGCACTCGTGGTGGGCTCCGCCTTCCTCTGCATCCTCTTTGCCGACGGATTCGCCGATGGCATCATCAAGCCACTGGCTGAAAGATGGCGACCATCCAACGACCCGCTGGTGAAATACTCCGTGCAGGTGGTAGACAACCTGCGCATGAAGGACTACAGCTTCTGCTCAGCCCATGCCGCCAACACCATGTCGTTAGCCGTGTTCTTCTCGCTCCTCATCAGGAGCAGGATGATAACCATCACCATGGTCATCTGGTCACTGGTCAACTGCTGGACGCGCCTCTATCTGGGCGTCCACTATCCGCTCGATGTGCTGACGGGCATTCTCCTCGGCTGCGTGGTAGGTTTTCTGGTCTATCTCTTCTACCATCGCATGTATCGCCGCATCTCACCGGAAATCAAGTATATCTCCAACCAGTATACCAGCACGGGCTACGACCACGACGATATCGACATGATCATGACCGTAGTGATGGTGGTATTGGTCTATGTAGTCATCCGTGCCCTCTGCATGATGACGGCAGTTTAATAAAATTTATAAAGTAGAACAATGGAAACAAAACATATTAAGATTAGCGATTATAATTACGAGTTACCTGATGAACGCATTGCCAAATTCCCTATCGCCCAGCGCGACCACAGCAAACTGCTGGTCTACAAGCACGGCGAGGTGAGCGACGATGTGTTCTATCATCTTCCTGAATATCTGCCTAAGGGCGCCATGATGGTGTTTAACAACACCAAGGTAATCCAGGCACGCATGCACTTCCGCAAGGAAACGGGCGCACTTATCGAGGTGTTCCTCATGGAGCCTGCCGCACCAACCGACTATGAGTTGATGTTCCAGACTTCGGGCCACTGCTCTTGGCTCTGCATGATTGGAAACCTGAAGAAGTGGAAGGAGGGCAGTCTGAAACGTGACTTCGAAATCAAGGGTCATCAGCTTACCCTTTCTGCCACCATGCGCCGTGGCGATGCCCTCAGCGCAGAAGCATCGGAAATGGTAGCCAAGGGCGGCGGCACCAACTATTGGGTGGATTTCGACTGGGACAACGAGCACGTTTCCTTTGCCGAAATCCTTGAGGCAGTGGGCGAGTTGCCTATCCCTCCATATCTGAACCGCAAGACCGAGGAAAGCGACAAGACTACCTATCAGACTGTTTATTCAAAGATAAAGGGTAGTGTGGCAGCCCCAACAGCCGGTCTGCATTTCACCGATGCCGTGCTCAAGGACTTGGATGCCCATGGCATCGACCGTGAGGAAGTAACCCTGCACGTGGGTGCCGGCACCTTCAAGCCAGTGAAGAGTCTGGAGATTGAGGGCCACCAGATGCACACCGAGTATATCGTGGTTCACCGCCGCAGTCTGGAAAAGCTGATCAAGCACGATTGCCAGGTCATCGCCGTGGGTACCACCAGCGTGCGCACCATCGAGAGCCTTTACTACATGGGTGTGCATCTTATCAAGCACCCTGAGGCTAGCGAGGAAGATTTGCATGTTAAGCAGTGGGATCCATACGAGCAGTCGGCAGATGGCAACCTGGTGGATGGCATCACCCCGATGCAGGCCATCCAGGCGATTATCGATTACCTCGACCGCAACGGATTGGAAGCCCTTCACTCCAGCACGCAGATCATCATCGCTCCGGGCTACACCTATAAGATAGTGAAGATGCTGGTAACCAATTTCCATCAGCCTCAGAGCACCCTGCTGCTTCTGGTGAGTGCCTTCCTGCATGGCGACTGGAAGAAGGTGTATGATTACGCCCTCTCTCACGATTTCCGCTTCCTGAGCTATGGCGATTCATCCCTGCTCATTCCGTAAGGAGATACTCTTTCATAGGAAGATACTCTTTCATAGGAAGAAACTCTTTCGTAGGAAGAAACTCTTTCGTAGGAAGAAAGAAATAAGTAGTTAGGCAAACTATAAACTACACAAGTTTCGCAAGTGAGCTCCACACGCCCTGAAAGGGCAGAAGCTCATAGCCCAGGGCAGCGCCCTGGGTAATCATGGACGCAAGTTTGTCGCCCTGTAAGGGCAAAAGCTTCAAAAGAATCAG
>CAKQCH010000071.1:0-13478 GCA_934216735.1 uncultured Prevotella sp. | reverse complement strand
TACTGCGAGATGGCGAACGCATTCTGCTTCTCGGTCTTCACGAGGTCAAGGTCCTTCTGCTCAGGATTCTTACCCTCCTGCTTAGCCTGGTTGATGCGTGACTTTGCCTGGTTGATCTCCAAAAGGTTTGCGTTCACGCTGCGCATTACGATGCTGTAGTTAATCATACTCGTTTTGTGTTTAATGAGTTCTTTGAAATCACAACTACCCGGAAAGCCCTTTTCCTGTGCTTTTTCTGGTCTCAATAGATGGCCGGCGCCTGCCATCATTTAAGACCAGCTGCGGTCTTCTATGATGACCGCCCTTAGGCACAAAAGGCTGTTCTTTCGATTGCCGGTGCAAAGATACGAAATTTTAAAGCCGAAATCAAGTTTTTACGGAAATAAGATGGTAAAAATGGTGTAAGTAGCTGATATATCGCATTTTAAGTAAATGCTATTTTTGCATGTTTCTTGCAGCAGCACTTTAACACCCCTTGAAAGGGCAGAAGCATCCACACGCCCTGAAGGGTCAAATCGGGTCAAGGTCAAAACGGGTCATTTTCATTTCGGGGCGCAATGTCATATATATAGTATAATATAAATATATTTATATTATACTATGGCTGAAAATGACATTCCTTTTTCATAATGACCCGATTTGACCTTGACCCATTTTGACCCGATATTGATTCTCGAAGATACTTTTCTGCAAACTTTTGTTAAGTTTTAAAATGCTGATAATTAAATGTATAGGTGTTTTATATGCATCTAAAAATCTTTCTCTTTGTATTTTTGAAAACTCCTTTAAGTTGTGTTTTTCTTCTCGCTTTATCGTCTTTTATGTACAGCTATTCTTGTAGATACGTCAATATAATTCTGAAAATATATACATTTTCGCCCTCTAACCTGTCTTTCACCCCTCTCTCTTTACCCCTTCTGTAGGGGTGAAAAGTGCCATCGGAGGCACATTTTCATAGCCCCGAGTGCTACTTTCTGCTAATAATTCTTGGAAAAACCATTTCTTTCTCTCTTGCCGTTTTCCGTGCAGATAATATAATCTTTCATAACAAAGATAATATAAGCATATTTTATAAAAAGCTGAAAATATGCAGGATAAACGGATATTGAACGGAATATAATATTTTGATGTTTTGGTTTTGTTTAAAAATGCAATAAATCTCTCTTTGCCCATGTTTTTTGAAGTTTTTTCTCATTTTTTTGTGCTTCAAAGTTACATATTACATCTTTTTTATTCACATTCGCCCTCTTCGGGGACGGCAGGATGCTACTTGCGAAACTTCAGTAAAGAAGAAAATAAAGTAAAGAAAAATAAAGCAAATAAAGCAAATCCGCCCGATAGCTTTTAGTTTGCTATCGGGCGGATTCATTAGTTGTATTCTTTTACTTTCCAATCATCTATCGTTCCTTTATCGGAAGAGAAGTTGCAACCTATTTTGAAGAGTTTCCTGTTGTCTGTTGCATATTCTGAAGCATAGCCTTTGTCTTCTATCTGCTGCAAGGCTTCCTTGGCAGAACCATCGAGCTTGAACTCGAAAATATAGACGAACTTTGGAGTCTCGATAATGCAATCTACCCTTCCTTGGCTCTGTACTTTCTCTGTATAAACGACAAAGGTGCTGATGAGGCGCAGCAAAAGATAGAATGTGTAATGGAAATAGCGCTCCTTCTCTCGCTCATTGCCGTTGCGTCGCATCGTGTAAGGGATGCTGGCAAGGAAAGAGGTGAGTTGCTGATGGAATAGCTCTAATTCGCCTCGTTTTAGAGATGCTACCGCTGTCATAAGCCAACTATCAACATTCTCTTTGGGCTTGAGATAATTGTTTGTAAGCAGAGTGACAAAACCTCGCTTTACCTCATCGTTCGGATAATCTAGCAGGAATGCATTCAGGTCTCTGTCGTATTCCTTGATGGTGAGATAGCCACTTTGGAAAATCATAGGCAGAGGCTTTTCTACGTCGGCACGATAGTCGATGAACTGTTCTGGCATGTAATATTTACCTGTCAGTTCATCAAGATTCTCATCAAAGTGATTGAGCAAGCGAATCAAGTAACTAGGCGTACCCGTACGGAACCAATAGTTCTGAATGTCTTTTTTCTGCAATGTGTTTAATATGCTGAATGGATTGTAAACGCCTTTCAGTCGCTTGCTGAAATGATAGCCATCAAAGCGCTGCTTCAACTCTGCTCGCATCTCTTCCACCGAACAGCCGTAGATGTTTGCCATTTCGGCTATCGGTTCCTGGAAATATTGCGTAATCTCCTCGTCAGTAAGTCCGCAAAGAGTATCATACAGAATGTCCATGCTGATGTCGTTAGGCTGGTTGAAGTCGCTGAACACACTTACCTGTGAGAACTTGGTGACACCAGTGAGGAAAATAAACTGTAGATGCTGGTCTGCTCCCTTGAAAGTGGAGTAGAAGGCACGAAGCATCGCTCGGTTGTATTCCTCCAAGGTGATTTGCTTGCCGAGGTGATCTATGGTATATTCCAAGTCCATCACGTCGAGTAAAGGCTTGTCGTATTCATCTACCAATACCACGGCACGGAGACCAGTCTGTCGATGAGCCTCTTCCAAAACTTTCTTGAATCGTAGGCTGTAATCAGTAATGGATGTTTTCTCTATCTGGTATTTCTTCTCCCATTCCATCAGGTAAGATTCAAGTACTTGATTGATTGCATCTGCATTTACGTAAGTACCTGTTCCGAAGTCAATGTGAAATACCGGGTAGGTCTTCCATTCCGTTTCCAGTTTCTCGATGGCAAGTCCCTTGAACAGTTCCTTCTTGCCCAAGTAATAGTTTTTGAGTGTTGAGACGAGAAGACTCTTTCCGAATCGCCTTGGGCGACCCAGAAAATACACTTTCCCCTGATGGGTTAAAGCATAAATCATTTCTGTTTTATCTACATACTCATACCCTTCTTCTCTGAGGCAGTCGAATGCTTGTATTCCGATAGGATATTTCATCATATTCTTCTTTTTTATATTTCAAGTGCAAAGCTAATCATTTTTTTCGAAACAGCAAAGAAAAACAGGTGGAAAAAGAAGATTGGCTGATTGTTTTCTACTTTAGTGCTGGTAAATACGATATTTTTAAATTTCGAATTAGGTGCATCATAATAAAAAAGTCGGGAATCATACATGCAATCGTATGTCCCGACTTTTTATCTTTTAAAATCTTTTCTTCCGAAAAATCTATCTCTTCCGAAAAGCAATCGTCTTTATTTCTTCGTTGCTCTGATAAAGAAACCTATCAGGCAGATATAGGCGATGAGCGAGCAAACCTCTGACATTGGGTTCACCCACCAGTTTTCTGCGATGCTAACCTCAACGCCGCCAAACTTCAGCAGGGCGCTGACCACACCCATCAAGGCTCCTCCGGCTATGAAACCGCTGGCGATGAGCGTACCCTTCTCGCCACGCTCCGCATTCACCTTAGCATCCTTGCTGCGCGAAGTAACATACCAGTTGATGGCGCCACCTACCAGCAGCGGAACGTTCAGTTCCAGCGGAATGAACATACCCAGGGCAAAAGCCAGGGCTGGAATCTTGAAGTAAGTAAGCACGATGGCTATCAGGGCGCCGATGCCATAGAGCACCCAAGGCGCACCCACACCATTCATCAAAGGGTCGATGACCGCAGCCATCGCATTCGCCTGAGGAGCAGCCAGAGAGCCGGAAGCAAATCCGTAGGTCTCGTTGAGCAGCATCATCACGCCGCCCACGGTAGCCGCACTCACCAGGGTGCCGAGGAATTTCCATCCCTCCTGCTTCTTAGGAGTAGTACCCAGCCAGTAACCAATCTTCAAATCGGTGATGAACGAACCTGCCACCGAAAGGGCTGTGCAAACCACACCACCCATAATCAGGGCGGCAAGCATTCCGCCAGGACCTCTCAAGCCCACTGCCACCATCACCACAGAGGCGAAGATGAGCGTCATCAGGGTCATTCCTGATACAGGGTTGGAACCCACGATGGCGATGGCATTGGCTGCCACGGTGGTGAAGAGGAAGGCGATGGCTGCCACCAGCAGAATGGCGATGACGGCGAAGAGCAGGTTGCCATCCATCACACCAAACCAGAAGAAGAGGAAGGTAATGAGGATGGTGACGAGCGAACCGATGGCGATAATCTTGAAAGAAATATCGCGCTGGGTGCGCTTCACGTTCTCATCCACATCGCTCTTGCCCTTCAGTTCCTTGGCAGCCAGACCTACGGCGCTCTTGATGATGCCCCAGCTCTTGATGATGCCGATGATACCTGCCATGGCAATACCGCCGATACCGATGCTGCGGGCGTAGGCACGGAAGATTTCCTCCGGACTCATCGCACCCACGGTCTTCACGATGCTTGGATCCCAGGCGCTGAGCACGCTGTCGTGGAAGATGACGCTCATGCCCGGCACAATCAGCCACCATACTACGAGCGAACCCAGACAGGTGTAGAAGGCGTATTTCAATCCGATGATGTAACCCAATCCCAATACGGCTGCACCGGTGTTCACCTTGAACACGAGCTTCGCCTTGTCGGCAAGGTCGCATCCCAGACTTACCACACGGGAAGTGAAGTTCTCGTTCCACCATCCCAGACTGGCTACGATGAAGTCGTAAAGACCACCCACCAGTCCGGCGATGAGCAGGGGCTTAGCCTGGTCGCCTCCCTTGGCTCCGCTCACCAGCACCTGCGTGGTGGCAGTGGCCTCAGGGAATGGATATTTACCGTGCATATCGCTTACGAAGTACTTGCGGAAAGGAATGAGGAACAGGATTCCCAACACGCCTCCCAAAGCCGAAGCCATGAAAATCTTCATAAACGAAGTAGTCATTTCCGGATATTTAGCCTGCAGGATGTAGATGGCTGGCAGGGTGAAGATGGCTCCTGCTACCACGGCACCCGAGCAGGCTCCGATGCTCTGGATGATGACGTTCTCGCCCAGTGCCTTGCTTCGCTTGGTGGCGGTGCTTACGCCCACGGCGATGATGGCGATAGGGATGGCTGCCTCGAACACCTGACCCACCTTCAAGCCCAGATAGGCTGCGGCGGCAGAGAAGATGACGGCCATCACGATGCCCCAGGTCACCGACCATCCGTTTACCTCGGGATAAACCTTGTCTGGCGACATCAGCGGCTTGTATTCCTCCCCGTCCTTGAGTTCGCGGAATGCGTTCTCGGGGAGTTGCAAATTATCTTTTTCTTCCATTGTTTGTTTACTTTGAACGATGGATTATTTTTCTATTCTGATGATGTATTCACTCATGAAGCTGGCACCTGGCTGCAGGCTGTTCATCATGTATTTATCCTTGAACTCGCCGGTGTATTCAGCCCAGTCGCATGTGCCGAACCAAGGCTCGATGCAGACGAATGGAGCGTGATTGCCCGGGCTCCATACACCCACGGCTGGAGTCTTGAACTCTACGGTTACGTGTGGCTCGCCCTTCTCGTTGAGCAGGGAAATCTTCTTCACCTGGCTCTTGTCGAAGATGAATGCATCGTCAGCAAACGACTCGTCTGTTAACTCCAGAATACCGTTGTCGGTCTGAACGGTCTCACGGGCGTTAGGGTCAACGCATCCGCCGATGGTTGCGAAGAGACGGGTAGGGGCCTCGTTGTCGAGCTTGAGGAAAGCCTTCAGCTTTTCGCCCTTCTTGCAGCCTGGTACCTTGAATGCAGGGTGACCGCCAATCTGGAAGTAAATCACCTTATCGTCGGTGTTCTCAACGTGCCAGATAACGTGGAGTTCGTTGCCGGCAAGGCGATAGGAAACGGCGAGGTTGAAGTGGTAAGGATAGTTCTTGAATGTCTCCTCGTTGTCGATGAGGGCGTAGGTGAGACGGTCGCCAGTCTTGCCCACGAGCTGGAAGTCAACGAGCTTACCGAAGCCGTGACGAGGCTGTGTGTATTCCTTGTCGCCGATGCGGTAGGTGTCTTTCCACAATCCACCTACGATAGGGAAGAGGAGAGGAGAGCGGCGTGCCCAGTATTTTGGATCGCCATCCCAAAGATATTCATTACCATTAGCATCCTTGATGCTCTGAAGCTCTGCTCCGAGAGATGAAATCTCAACGGTGAGCTGATCGTTTTTAATCTGTTCCATAGTTACAAATATTTATTGTTTAGTTTATATTTCTGATTCTACAAGAAAAGATAATACAAAGATATTGCAAAGGTACTATTTATTTTCGTAAGGAACAAGAAAAGTGGAGTTTTTCTCTGTGTATGGAAGATATTTATCCGATTTTGTTAGTTTATCTCGAAAATTTGCAGTACTTTTGCAAGCCAATAGAAATAAATACATATCATATATAATAAGGTATAGGAAAAAACTTGGTAAGTAGTAAAAAGCATTTTAATTAAAATGACAAGCAGTAATAAAGTGAAAGGCTTTGCGGCGGGCGTTGTAGCTGCCGTGTGTTATGGTACCAATCCTTTGGGTACGCTGGTGCTCTATGGTGACGGATTCAATTCCAGTTCGGTGCTCATCTATCGCTATTTTCTGGCGGTGTTGATGTTTGCCGTGGTGATGCTGTTCCGCAAGGAAAGTTTCAAGGTGAAGTGGGGGCACATGATCCGTCTTGCCACGCTGGGCTGTATGTTCTCCCTCTCGTCGGCTTCGCTCTACGTAAGTTTCCACTACATGGCGGCGGGAATAGCCAGCACCATCCTCTTCGTCTATCCCATCATGACGGCGATACTGATGACGGTGTTCTTCCATGAGAAGTTGACGTGGACCACCACACTCGCCATTCTGCTGGCTGTATCGGGAGTGGGCTTGCTCTATCAGGGCGACGGTAACGACAAGTTGAGCACGGCTGGTTTTGCGCTGGTAATGTGTTCGTCGCTGCTTTATTCGCTCTACATCATCTCGGTGAACCAGTGGAAGAATCCGGGCATGTCGAACATCAAGTTCACGTTCTACATCCTGGTGTTCGGACTCATCACGATGCTCATCTATTCGTTCATAGCGGGCGAGAAGATTCAGATGCTGCAAACTCCGGTGCAATGGGTTTATGCCGTCCAGCTTGCATTGTTGCCAACGGTGCTGTCGCTTTTCTTCATGACCATCTCCATCAATCTCATCGGCAGCACGCCAGCCGCCATCATGGGAGCCCTGGAGCCTGTAACGGCGGTCATCATCGGCGTCTGCATTTTCGGCGAGAGTTTCTCTCTTCAGCTTGCCATCGGCATCCTCGCCATCCTTGCTGGTGTAACGATAATCATAGCCAGGAAGAAATAAGATAGCGTTCCGCTACCAATGCTCATCAGGGGAGGATGAAAATAGGCTGGCAATAAACGAATCAAGGCTGCCTCCGCAATGAAATCGGAGACAGCCTTGCAAGATTGAATTATAATCTTACCCTTTATTCTTCTTTATTTGGTTAAGGATTCAGACAATGAATGATGCTTTTGCCCTTACAGGGCGCATTGCTGATTCCTTGTTTACCCAGGGCGATGCCCTGGGCTAGGTGCTTCTGCCCTTTCAGGGCGTGTGGAGCAAACTTGCGAAACTTCAATTATCTCAGAATATCCTTCAGCGCAAAGTTGGCTAGGATGCTGGTGCTCTGGCTCAGCATGCGGATGAACTCCTGCGCCGAGTTCTTCATGTACGCATCCTTCAGGATGTGGATGCAGCCATCCATCTCGTTGTCGGCAGCATCTATCGGAATCGCTCTCATGCCACTCTCCAGGATGGTGGTGGATTCTGAAAGAACCGTTACCAGGTTGCTGCGATGCAAGAGGTCGAAGATGATGTTCACATTGTTCACCTCTACCATAATCTTGAAGTCGAGGTCCTTGCCGTCTATCAGATAATCGAAGGCGTTGCGGGCCTGCAGACCCTTGCATGGAAGGATGAGGTCGTAGCGCTCCAGCTCAGAGAGCTTCACCGATGAGAGGCGGGCCAGGGGATGATTCTCGTTCACAATCGCCGCCAGGCGGTTGCTGAAGATGGCTCGGCTGTCTATCGCCTTGTCTGTCTTGATTGGCTTGAAGGCAAGCACAAGGTCGAGTTCACGCTTTTTCAGGCCATCCATCAGTTCCTGCATCGAACGGTACTGGATGTTCAGCTTCACGTGAGGGTAAGCATGGAGGAAGGCGATGAGCGTTTCTGCCATGATGTTGCTGAAGGAGTAGGTAACGCCGATGTTCAGCTCGCCGGTGAGCATCTCCTTCAGGTCGTTCATGTGGTCAACGCAAGCCATGGTGCAGTTTACTGCATTCTGGGCATAGGGAAGAAGCTCCTTTCCTGCCTCGGTGAGATAAACCTCGTGCGAGTTACGTTCGAAGAGCGGCAAGCCTATTTCCTGTTCCAGATGCGAAATCTGCTGCGAGAGGGTGCTCTGCGTGATGTAGAGCTTGCGCGATGCTTCCGAGAAATTGAGCGTCTCGGCCACCTTCAGAAAATATTTGAGTTGTCGTATTTCCATTTTCCTTTTTTCACTAGTCTTATAATTACGCGTGCAAAGATAAAACTTTTATTTTAATTAGCCCTGCTTTCAGGCAAAATAATCAGATAAATCTTGTAATCTGTATGTTTCGATGTGGAAGATGAAAAACAATCTTACTTGATTTCCACTTCGTGCAAATCCACGAATTCGCCATTCTTCTTCTTTCTCTCCACCAGCATGTTGAGGAGCTTGCGCTTGCGGTTGTCGGCGATGAAGCGGCGGAAGAATACATTAGGAATGGCTACACCCAGGGCGATGCAGATGATGGCGAGCGATGCCTTGATCAGGTTGTTCATTCCCACGGTTACCTCGCCTACCACGCCGTGCATGTCGATGAAGGCAAACAGGGCACGATACATCAAAACTCCAGGTACCATTGGGATGACGCTAGGAATGGTGATGCACTGGTGAGGGGTGTGGAACCAGTGGCGTGCCTTGATGACGATGACGCTGATGAGCGCAGAACCGGCAAGCGAACCGATGCTCAAGCCCATGTCGAGACCGATGTTGCCATTGGATGGCCCCAGGTTCACGAAGTTGCGGAAGCAAACGGCGATGATGCCGCCCACAGCCACAGCTGGCAACAGGCGTCTAGGAATGCTGAAGATGGTAGAGAAGCCCATCGCCGATACGGCTGCCGCAATGGCGAACTCCCAGTATTCGTGGTGAGGAGTCATGGTAAGATCCTTCACGAAGTTGTCGATGTGGCAAACCTGGATGGCGAAGGCAATGCCGAACGCCATGGCAAAGAGCATGAGCAGGGTGTTCAGGGCGCGAACCATTCCCACCTCGATGTAGCCGTCGAGCATGTCGCTCACGAAGTTGATCAGCGGAACTCCCGGCACGATGAAGAGGGCGCACGCCATCAATGGGTGCCAAGGGGTGTCTGAATGCATGAAGCCCGGAAGGGCGGCTGCGATGGATGGGTCGAGCGACAGGAACGAGGTCAACCACGCAATCAGCGTTGCCACGAATGCCGAAATTCCGATGGCCACATAGTTGTTGCAGCCCTTGGTAGGCAGGAACATTCTCAGGCGAAAGCCCAGGATGGCTGCCAGGGAACAGAAGAAGAACGCTGGCCAGTCGCAACCAAACTGGATGCAGAATCCGCCGCAGGCAAATCCGCCGCCTATAGCCACCTGCCATGGGGTGAAGCTGCGTGGGGTGGCCTTGATGTCGTTCAGGGCCTGCTCATACTGTTCGAGCGAATAGTTTTCCTTGATGGCTGTCCAGGTGAGCTTACTTACCATCGAAATGGAGGTAAGGTTGATGCCGTGCTTCTCGCAGCGCTGGAATTTGGAGAAGGAATGCTCCTCGTCGCTATAGTTCACCATCAGCACATTCCAGTTGATGTAGAGGTGCATGTAGCGTTCGTCGAGTCCGAGGAAAGCTGCTGCACGCTTCATCGTTCGCATGATGCGCGATGTGTCGGCAGCACTCTCCATAAGGATGCTGCCGGTGCGTAACAACAAGTCGAGTTTTCTTCTCAGTTCTGTTTCTGCTATTTCCTTGCAGTTGCAGTTGTCAATGCCTTTTTCTGCGCAGTCGCAGGTCTTCATGTTTTTTTCTTCCATATATTTAATTTATCCGAATACGAAAATAATAATCTGAATAGTTACGATTCTGAGGAACATGGCAAATGGATAAACATTCGCATAGCCCACAGATGGTGCATCTGCTGATGTCTGCTCACGCACGTAAGCCAGGGCAGATGGGTTGGTGTTGGCGCCTGCCAATACTCCGAGCAATGTGTAATAGTTGATGTGGAACACGTATCTTCCGATGATGCCGCCTATGATGATTGGAATCATGGTGATGGCAACGCCGTAGAGAATCCAGGTCATTCCGCTTTCTGAAGCCACGGTCTGGATAAACTGTTCGCCTGTGCCCAGTCCCACGCAAGCCAGGAAGATGCAGATGCCTATTTCGCGCAGCATCAGGTTGGCTGAAATGGTGTTGTAGGTGACGAGGTTGTACTTCGGACCGAAGTAACCTATCAGAATAGCTACTACCAATGGACCGCCGGTTAATCCGAGACGCAGGTTCTCGTTGATGCCAGGGATGAAGAATGGGATGTTTGCCACGATGCAACCCAGCATGATGCCCAGGAAGATAGGAATCAGGTTAGGGTAGTTGAGGCGCTTCATCTGGTTACCCAAAACCTTCTCGGTATGGGCGATGGCAAGCTCGGTACCTACCACGGTAACACGGTCGCCCAACTGCAGCTTCAGCTGTGGAGTAGCAATCAGATCCACACCGTTGCGGTTGACACGGGTGATGTTGGCGCCGAGGTTTGAACGAATCTGCAACTGGCTGATGCTCTTGCCGTTGATGCCTGGCTTGGTGATGCGGATGCGGCGGGTAATCAAATCCTCGCCAAACTTCTCCTCGCTCACCTGCACCTTCTTGCCGAGCAGGGCAATGACAGGCTCCACTACGGTAGGGTTGGCAACAATCTGCAGAATATCGCCCTCGTTAATCTGGGTCTGACCATTCACCACCTCATCGTGCTTATCGCTATCTTTGCGGATAATCTTTGAAACCATGAAGTCGCGCTTTAAGATTTCTCTCATCTGCTTAATGGTGTCGCCGAATACCATCTGGTTGGTCACCTGCACGGAGAAGGTGTTCAGGGTCATCGCCTCCAGGTGTCCCATACCGCGCTTGGCAGCAGCTTCCTCCTCGCTCTTATTAATACGTAACGCATACCTTAATATAATAAAGGAGAGGATCACGCCGAGCACACCCATAGGGTAGGCGATGGCGTAGCCGGCTGCGATAGAAGGGGCATCGATGTGGCGCAGGTCGCTGAATGCCTGCTGGGCAGCACCGAGTCCCGGGGTGTTGGTAACGGCACCCGAGAGAATACCAGCCATAGAAGTGATGGATGTTCCCGAGAACGAGAAGATGGCGAGGGTGGTAACGATGCTCAATGCCACCACAATGATGCTGAGCAGGTTGAGACTCTTGCCGCCGTTCTTGAACGAAGCGAAGAAACCTGGTCCTACTTCCAGACCGATGGAATAGACGAAGAGAATCAATCCGAACTCCTTGAGGAAGTGGAGCAGATGCTCATCGAGATTGAGAGAGAAGTGACCGAAGATGAGGCCGATGAAGAGAATCCAAGCCAATCCCAGGGAAACACCCTTCACTCTCAACTTTCCTAAACTCAGACCCAGGGTGATGACCAACGCTAAGATCAGCACGGAGTGGGCTACTCCGCCTCCCCAAAGGTCAGGGAAGCCATAAAACAGATTTTTTAAGATATCCATGTTCTTATATTATATGTTATTGATTTCTTGTTTTTATTTCTTCTTTTATATGTTATTGATTTCTGTCATAACTACTTTCGCCATCTTCTATGCTTGTTGTAGTATTTTACTATACTCGCATATCTCTGATTTTCGATTGCAAAGGTATGGATAAAATCGAAAGCAAAAAAGAATTGGCGTTGGAATGAGTCGATTTCTGCTATAGGTAATTTCGATAGAAAATAAAGCGGATGGATGGGGATTTTGCTGGGAAAAGGAAAAGTTTTCGGGGAAATAATAGATTTTTATGAGAAAGTAGGCACTATTTTGCGGAATTTGTTGTAACTTTGCCTTCAGATTTAGTTATTGGAAAATTGAATTGAAAATAGAATAGTAAATATCGAATAATAAATGGATAAGATGATAACAGATACTCCAAGAGAAAAGGAATTGGAGACCAGAGACGAGCAGTTTCTTGCCGAGGTGAAGGACAAGAGAATTGCCGTGCTGCTTTCGGGCGGCGTAGATAGTTCGGTGGTGGTGTGGGAGTTTGCCCGTCTGGGCTTGCATCCTGACTGCTTCTACATCAAGATTGGTCCGGAAGAGAAGGAGGAATGGGACTGTTCTTCTGAGGAAGACCTGGAGATGGCTACAGCCGTGGCACGCAAGTATGGCTGCAAGCTGCAAGTGGTTGACTGTCACCAGGAATACTGGAACGAGGTGACTCGCTACACCATGGATAAGGTGAAGGCGGGATTCACTCCCAACCCCGATGTGATGTGCAACAGGCTCATCAAGTTTGGTGCCTTCGATGAGAAGATGGGCCACAACTACGACCTCATCGCCACAGGTCATTATGCGCAGACCGAGACGGATGAGAACGGCGACAAATGGCTCGTAACGAGTCCTGATCCCGTGAAGGACCAGACCGATTTTCTGGCTCAGATAGAGAGTTGGCAATTACGAAAAGCGATTTTCCCTATCGGTCATCACATCAAAAATGAAATTCGTGAGATAGCCGAAGAGGAGCATTTGATTAATGCCAAGCGCAAGGATAGTCAAGGAATTTGCTTCCTGGGGCAGATTAACTATAACGATTACATCCGCCGATACCTGGGCGAGAACCCGGGCGATGTGATTGAGATGGAGACGGGCAAGCGCATCGGCGGCCACAAGGGTTTATGGTTCCACACCATCGGCCAGCGCAAGGGTCTGGGCTTCGGCGGCGGTCCTTGGTTCGTGATTAAGAAGGATGTGGAGAACAATATTCTGTATGTGAGTCATGGTTACGATCCTCAGTCGGCGTACAAGCAGGATTTCCCCCTTCATGATTTCCATTTCCTCACCCGCGAGGTGGCGATGCAGAAAGTAACGTTCAAGATTCGCCATACGCCGGAGTATCATCCAGCTACTATCGAAAAGCTCGAAGATGGCAGATGGATGATTCATTCTGAGGAGGCGATTCACGGCGTGGCTCCCGGTCAGTTTTGCGTAGTGTATGATGAGCATCATCATCGCTGCTATGGTTCGGGAGAGATTACAGTGTAATATAAGGTGAGATTACTGTAGTTAAATGAGATTAAGGTCGAGCTTTTTCTTCTTGAATTTCGAAAAATGGGGATTTCCTAATTAATGGGGATTCCCCATTTCTTTTTTTCTTATTACCTTTGCACCCGATTTTAGAATGATAACGAAAAAGATAATAAATTCAAGTTTCGCAAGTAACCTCCGGTCCCCGAAGGGGGCCAACTTTCAATAACCGCTGGTGGAATGACCGAAGGT
>CAKQCH010000070.1:0-13809 GCA_934216735.1 uncultured Prevotella sp. | reverse complement strand
TAAAGAATTGAGAATCATTCGTGAATTCATAAAAGACAACTATCAGGAAATGTTCTTAAAATGGTCGGAAATGAGCAGTAATGGATTTTATCGTGGAGAATAATTAAAGAAAGGTGTATCCTTCTTGCCCCATACATCGGGCAAGCGAGGATACACCTTTTTTATTTTGATAGTTTTTTGTTTTTGCTGATGATTTTTCCTGCTTCCGCTTTTATTGGATATCCATCTTCGAGAAGGTCTGGAAGTATTTCAGACAGGTGCTGCGCCATTCCTTCGCATTCTCAAGCTGCACGTTGAGCAATGAATCGGTATGCTGCCATTCCTGCTCATGACCCTTCATATACTGCTTGGCAGAAGTGTGCCAGTAGTCACGGTAAACTTCTACCATTGCCACGCCCATGTTGTATTTCATGCAGAGTTCCTGCCAGAGGGTGCTGCCTGATTTCATCTTGTAAGTCCATGGCACATGATGGAACCAGAGGAGATATTCTTCTGGGCAAGTCTCAATGTTGTCATACAGACTGCGATATGGCTCCGGATACTGACCTACGGCATCTGTACCTTTGGATGAGCGGTCGAAACCTACACCCTGAGCATCTGCCTTGTGATAATAAACCGGGCACCATTCCAGAGGATAACTTGCGATGAAACCATCCGGTTCCGGACCATAGTGGTGATCGAACTTGAAGATGTGGTGCAAGCCCAATGGCATCATATAGTTGACGCAGGCTTCGCGAGAGGTCATCATCATCATCTCCACAGGTTTGGTGAACTTCTCATCCTGATTCTCGTAAGTCTGAACGAGCCATTCGTGGGCAATCTCTTCTGCGCTGAGCGAAGGATTCCATGCCAGGCGACCGAAGGCATACCAGTTTGCCTGTGAGAAAGGATGACCACACCAGTTGGCATCATCACCGATATTGGCTACGCCAGAGATACCCACCAGTTTGCTTGGATTGACGAATCCGAAGAATTCCTTCCACATAGGTGCAAGATAGGTGAGGTGCTTGCTCTGTCCCAGATATTCCTGGGTAATCTGCAGTTCTGCTATCTGAGGAGTCTTCTTGATGTTGTCGAAGATTGGAGCGTATGGCTCACGGGGCTGGAAGTCGAGCGGGCCATTCTTGGATTGCAGGATGACGTTGTCTCTGAACTTGCCATCCATATCCTTGAATTCGCTTACGGCTTGTTTCACTCGGTCTTCGCCCTTGTGGTTGGCACCATATACAAAGCTTCTCCACATGATGATGCCTCCGTATGGCTTCACGGCATCGGCAAGCATGTTGGCTCCCTCGGCATGGGTGCGGTGGTAATCGCCAGGACCCGGCTGGCCCTCGGAGTTTGCCTTTACCAGGAAGCCGCCAAAGTCGGGGATGGTGGCATAAATCTCCTTGGCTTTCTTCTGCCACCATTGCTGCACCTTCTTGTCCAACGGGTCTGCGGTCTTGGTATAACCCAAAGCCATCGGTGAAGCGAAGTTGATGCTGAGATAGACGCGGATGCCGTAAGGGCGCAGGATGTTGGCGATGACCTTCACCTTATTAATATATTCTGCCGTCATCATCTTAGGCGATGCATTCACGTTGTTGAGCACACTGCCGTTGATGCCGAGCGATGCGTTGGCACGGGCGTAGGTGATGAGGCGGTCGTGCAGGCTCTTGCTGATGCTGCCGCCCTTGCCTTTCTTTCCGAGTTTGATTTCTTCCCACTTGAAAATGCTCTTGCCGGCGTAGCCACGTTCGATGCTGCCATCTAGGTTGTCCCAGTGGTTAAGAATGCGGAGACCCACTTGTGGTTTCTCGGTCTCATCGATAGCTTTGCTGAAGTTCTGCTGATTGCCGCTACCTGTGTTGTAGGCATCAGTGTTCTGAAGTCGAATTAACTCGTAGGCACCATAGAGCAAACCGATAGGATTGCTGGCGGTGATAGTTGCTTCGTACTGAATGTTGTCGCCTTGCTGGGCAGGACGGGCGTAGATGTTATAGCCCTCGCCCAGGTTGAGACTCTTGTCTATCTTGAGCTCAACATTCTTGCCACGCCAGTTGTTTTCTAACTCCTGCTTGGCAATCTTGGCTGTTGCATCATTAGGCAACTGTGAGATGACTTGGCATGAGTTAGCATACTGCTTTCCGAGCCATAACTGTGAACCATCACTCTGTGCAGAAACATGGAGTGATGTAAGTACCGTAAATAATAAAATGAGGTATTTCTTCATATCTTTGCAGATCATTAGTTTGTATTGTTATTGTTTCTGCTGCAAAGATACGAAAAAATACCTTATTCTCTTCTATTTGTTGTTTATTTTTCATTTCTCTTTGTTTCAGCATACTCGCTAGGCGACATGCCATAGTGTTTTTTGAACACGGTAGAGAAGTGGGTCTGGTTATTGAAGCCCACGGAGTAAGCCACCTGCGTGATGTTGATCTGTCCTTCTTCTATCAGGCGTGCTGCCTGTTCCAGTCGCAGGTTGCGGATGAATTCTCCGGCAGATACACCCGCTATCTCCTTGAGCTTGCGGTGCAGTTGGGCACGGCTGATACCCACATCTGCCGTAAGTTTCTCCACGTTCAGATCCTGATCGGCTAGATGTTCATTCATATAGTTCATCACTCGCTCCATCAGGGCATCGTTGTTGCCTTTCACCTGAATCTGCTCAATCTTCGCCTTCTGTCCTTGTGCCCCGCTATACTTGCCTCGGATGCGTCGCACATTATCCACCAGGTTGTCGATGAGAATATGCAGTTCTTCCATGTTGAATGGCTTTGCCAGGAAAGCATCCGCTCCCTTGCGCAAACCTTCCAGTCGGTTTTCTACTTCGCTCTTCGAGGTGAGCAGGATGACTGGAACATCGCTGATGTTGCTGTTGCTCTTGATGTTCTTCAGCATGGTGATGCCATCCATCTCCGGCATCATCACGTCGCTTATCACGAGGTCGTACTTGCCCGTGAGCAGCATCTTCAATCCTTCCTTGCCGTTGCTGGCATGGTCAAATCGGTACCAGTCGCACAATTCGGTCTTGATGTAGTGGGCTATCTCAGCATCGTCATCTACTATCAGAATGTTGAAGTTGCGGTTGGCTTGCACTTTCTTGCCGATGGATTCGATGCTTCTGTCCTCTTCCTCGTTGAGAATCTCTTCTGGCTTCAGATGCTCCTTGCCCAGCGGAATGCTTACCTCGAAGCAGGAACCCTTGATGTCATCGGTACGGTTGTATGCCTTGATCTTGCCTCCGTGCATCTCTACGAATGCCTTGCAGAGGTTCAGTCCTATGCCGGTGCCTTCAATGTGGAGGTCGCTGCTGTTGTTGCCTTGGTAGAAACGGTCAAAGAGTCGGTCGGTCTTCTCTTCCTTCAATCCGATGCCGGTATCCTGTACCTTGATGATGGCATTCTTCTCGTCCTTGCCCATGATGAGGGTGATGGTGCCGCCATTGAAGGTATACTTCATGGCGTTGGAGAGCAGGTTGGAAATCACCTTGTCGAAGTTGATGCGGTCTATCCATACAGGCAACTTGCCATTGGCATCGTTGAGGCTCGCATCTTCCTGGAGCGAGAGTGTGATGTTGCGCTCTTCTGCATTGAAACGGTAGAGCGATATGATGCCGTTCAGGAATTCCCTGAGTTGGGTTTTCTGACAGTGCAGATGCATCTGGTTTTTGTCTATCTTTCGCTCGTCGAGTATCTGGTTTACCAGAAGCAGCAGGCGTTGGGCGTTGCGGTCGATGGTATCGATGTCCTGTTTGCTTTCGGCATCCGTGATTCTGGTCTTCAACTTGTTGAGCGGTCCCATAATCAATGTCAGCGGCGAACGGATATCGTGGGTGGCATTGATGAGGAACTGCATCTTGGTTTCTTCCAGGTCTTCCTTGCGACGGCGCTCATACCGGTAGATGATATACAGGATGATGCCTGCTGCTGCCAGGAAATAGAGGAGAAATGCCCAGGTGGAAGCATACCAAGGGTCGCACACCCTGATGTGGATGATGGTTGATTTCTTGGAGAAGTTGCCATTGCTCATGGCTCTTACCTCCAGGGTGTAGCTGCCCGGCTTCAACTTGTTGAATGATACAGCGTTGGCGCCTTCGTTGGTGCTGTTCCACTTTCCTTCGTTGATACGATATTGGAAGCTGATGTTGTCGGTGTTCCTGTAGTTGAGCAGCGAGAACTCCAGCGTGAACGAATTCTCCTCGTATGGTATCGTGAACTCATCCGTCAGACAGTTGATTGGCTTGCCGTCGATGATGAAGTTGGTGAGGTGTACATCTCCCAGTTCCATCTTCTTGGCTCTCACTCTTTCCGGGTAGAAGGTGGTGATGCCGTCGCTTGTTCCGAAGGCGATGAGGTCGCTGGCGGTATGCATGGATGATCCCAGCACGTATTCACGGGTGGTTAGCCCGTTGCCATTGATGTGCCCGATAAACTGTCTGTTCTTTTGGTCATACTGCCAGATGCCCATGGTGGTGCTTACCCATAAGTCGCCCTGATGGTCTTTGATGATGCTGCACACCTGCTTTCCCTTCAGAACTTCGGCGTGAGGGAAATCCTGGGTCTTGTTGTTCTTTCGGTCGAAAAGATAGAGTCCTTCTTCTGTTCCGATAATCATATCGCCGTTCTTACCTTCGCAGATGCCATTCGCCTGTCTGTCTTTCAGAATATTATTCCATCCGAAGTCCCTGAAACTGAGAGTCTTCGTGTTGAGGCAGGAAACGCCATTAGATGTACCTATCCACAGATGACCGGTATGGTCGAATGCCATGCTGCGCACCCAGTCGTTGCAGAGGAATCCCTTGTTTCCTCTCTGTCGCATATTGAGTACGGTAACCTTTCCGCTTTCTACATTATATATATATAGGCCCTTGCTATATACAGAGATATAGAGATTGCCCTGGTTGTCATCTGTCATGCAGTAGATGCCCGCACTGGTAAAGGTGAGCTTTTCCTGATAGGCTCCCGTATGCGGATTGTAGCTGTAGAGCGCACTTCCGTTGCTAATCCAGTATGCACCCCGGCGGTCTTTGTAGATGATGCAGGTGCCTGCTGGCGAGGTAGGGTGGGCGATAATCTTTCCTGAAGCATCAAAACAGAATACGCCACTGTTTTGCACCGTACACCATGTTTCGCCATTCTCGCCAGGGGCGATGGAAGAAACGCTGCTGCCGATGATGTAGTTCTGTGCCGAGAAACTCCAGCTGCTGAAGGCTTGCTGGCGCTGGTTGAGCAGATAGAGACCTTTCTTGTAACAGCCTATCCAGAGGTTGTTGTCCTTGTCTTCGATGATGTCGTTGACGAAGGCGGTGGAAAGATTGAAATTACTGTTGCTGTTCTCCAGCTGTTCCACCTTGTTGCTTCCCTTCTTGATAATCAGGGCACCATGTTCTGAGGTGCTGATATATAGGTTGCCGTCATGGTCGAAGGTGGCGTTGTTGATGGTAACATGATTCTTGAATGTACCCAGGTCGTAGCCGGCATCGGCTATACGTCCCGTGCGATAGTCATAATAGATGATGCCATACATGCAGACGATGAGCATGGCTTGTGGACGATGCTGGATGAATGCCACAGGGGCTCCGTATGGCGATTTGAAGTCTTTGCGCTGCACCTTGCCTTGTTTCTCGATGAATCGGGTGAAGGTTGACAGGTGACTGCTCTGCCAGAGATAATGGTGCTTGTCTTCGTAGATATGGGTGAAGAATACATCCGAGTCGCGCTCGGTGTATGCTCTCTCCCATTTGATGGTGAATCTGTTGTTTGCCGTTTTCTCTATGCCGTTGTTCTTCACGGAGTAGAGACCGTAACCTGCCGTGCCCAGCAGAATATCGCCGCGATGGCTTTCTACCATCGAATAGATGCGTGGCTTTCTGCCATCAGGAAACTGGAGACGGGAGAAATTGTTCGTCTCATAATTATAGCGCATCAGTCCCTTGGCGCAACCAATCCAGAGGTTACCTTTCTTATCTACCAGAAGGTCGGAGATAATATTGTCGGTGATGGAGGTTGTGTCTTCTTCGTTGTGCAGATAGTTGGTAAAGCGGTAGCCGTCGAACTTGCTGAGTCCGTATTCCGTGCCCACCCAGATATAGCCATACTTGTCTTGCACAATACAGTTGATAAGCGAACTCGATAGCTTGCCCGAAGTGAAGAGTTCACCACTGTCGGCCCATACCATAAGCGATAAGGCGATAGCGAAGAGTGCCGTGAGGCAATGTCTGATATGCTTCATATTTTTTGTCCGTTTCTTATTTAAATAGGTTATTATGGCTGCAAAAGTAACAAAAAACAATGGAAGAAACAAATTCTAATGTAACAATATGTTTCGTTTCTTTTTGTTTCTTTATCTTTTTGTGTCTTTTTTGTGAGTATGAAACAAATAGAAAAGTAATGGTAACTATAAAATACCTGTTATTTCATAACTTATTAGTAAATTTGCATCGTCAACAACAATAGAAACATTAAAAGCATCATAATAACAATGAATAAACAAGCAATAAAAATCTTATCTTTGGCGCTCGTATTGGCTGCGTCAAGTTCTGTAGCTTTCGCTCAGAAGGTGTGGAAAGGCTCTTGGGCTACTGCAGTGGAATGGACTGGCAAAGGAGATATGCCTAAGGAAAGCTTGAGCAACCGCTCTTGCCGACAGGTGGTTCATGTATCCTTTGGCGGAAATGAACTCAGAGTGAAGCTCAGCAATGAACAGAGCAAGGAACCGGTGGAAATCAAATCGGTGTATATTGCAGATACAGATGTTCCTAGTAACTGGGGAATTCATGCTAAGACGGTGAAGTATCTTAAATTCAATGGCAAGAAGAATGTAACCATCGCTCCAGGCAAAACTATCTTCTCTGATGATTTGAAGTATGCCTTGAAGAGTGGCCAGCGTCTTACGATTACCATCGATTATGGCACGCAGACTCCTGTGAATGCAACATCTCATCGCGGATCACGTACCACATCTTATATTGTTAGTAATGTGAAGGGCAAGGCGGTGAAGCCAACGGATGCTGCTTTCGATAAGCAGGAGAAAGCTGATCACTGGTATAATCTTTCAGCCATTGATGTGAAGACCGATAAGGCTACCCCTGTGGTGGCTATCCTCGGAAACTCTATTACCGATGGCCGTGGAAGTACCACCAACCATCAGAACCGATGGACCGATTTCCTCTCGGATGCCCTGAATGCAGAGAAGCCATACGGTGTATTGAATCTCGGTATCGGTGGCAACTGCGTGGTGCAAGGCGGATTGAGTGAACCAGCCATGAAACGTTTCGACCGTGACATCCTGGGACAGACAGGTGTGGATAAACTCATCATCTTTGAGGGAACCAACGATATCGGTTGCTGCGGAGGAAATTATGAACATGTAACAGATACCCTGATAGCTTGTTACAAGGTGCTGATAGCAAAAGCCAAGGCTAAAGGCATTAAGGTATATGGCGGAACTATCACCCCAACCAAGGGCAATGGCTGGTATTCCTTCTGGCATGAGGCAATGCGCCAGACTGTGAACGAATGGATTAGAAAGAGCGGTGCCTTTGATGGAGTCATCGATTTCGATGAATTGACCCGCGACCCGAAAGACCCTCAGCGCCTGAAGGCAGAGTATTCAGACGACTGGTTGCATCTCAACCCTAAGGGATATGAAGCTATGGGCAAGTTTGCCGCAGAAAAATTGAAATAAAAGAATAAAGATATGGAAAAGACTTCACAGGAATCTCAGGGATTCTGCAAATTAAGTTGGCTGCAGCGCATCGGATTCGGATCTGGTGACTTGGCACAAAACCTCATCTTCCAGACAACATGTATGTACTTGTTGTTCTTCTATACCGATATCTATGGACTCGATGCAGTTGACGTTTCCGTGATGTTTACGGTAGGAAATGTTGCAAATGTGATTTGGGATCCTATTGTAGGTGCCCTTATAGATAAGCACAATCCTAAGTTGGGTAAGTATCGCTCTTATCTGGTATTCGTAGGAATCCCACTTTCGGGCTTTGCCATCCTCTGCTTCTGGAATGGTTTTGCACCATCCCTGCTCTATGCCTATATCACATACATTGCCATGACATTGCTCTATACATTTATCAATGTACCTTATGGAGCCTTGAACTCATCGCTGACTCGTGATACCGATGAAATCACGGTGTTGACGTCAGTTCGTATGTTTATGGCAAACTGTGGCGGTTTGGCTGTAGGCTCAGGCCTTCCATTGCTCATTGCATACTTTACCGACCAGCAGTCGGATGGTTTGCCTAAGGATCCTGTGGCTTGGTTTACCACCATGACCATCTATGCCGTCATTGGTTTGGTGTTGCTCCTCTTCTGTTTCTCGCAGTGTAAGGAGCGCGTGGTGATGAATGCCGAGGAGAGTGCCAATGTGAAGATAAGCGACCTTTGGATGGAGTTTTTCCACAACCGTCCTTTGCGTATCATCGCTTTCTTCTTCATCACCGCCTTCGCCATGATGTCTATCGGCAATGCGGCAGGCGCTTACTTCATGAACAGCAACCTGCACGGAACCTCCGAGCAGCTTTCCATCTTCATGGGCTTGGGTTCTGCACCATCGTTCATCTTCATGCCGCTGGTGCCTATGATCAAGAAGGCAATCGGCAAGAAGAACATGTTCTATGTGTTCCTGGGCATCGCCATCCTGGGTATGGCATTCCTTTATCTGGTAGCAAAGATGGAGGAGCCAAGCATGACACTGGTTTATATCGCCCAGTTTGTGAAGTCAACGGGTGTTATCGTAGCTACGGGTTATATGTGGGCTCTTGTTCCTGAGGTTATCTCTTATGGAGAGTATAAGAGTGGCAAGCGTATAGCAGGTATCGTGAACGCCTTGACGGGCATCTTCTTCAAGGCAGGTATGACCTTGGGTAGTGTGGTGGCTCCAGCCATCCTTGCTTATGTGGCTTACAATCCGAAAACTGTGGAGCAGACTCCTGAGGCTCAGGAGGGTATTCTCTGGTTGGTATGTGTCATTCCTGCCGCCCTGTTGCTGCTCGCCATCTTCATTATCTCGAAGTATGAGTTGACTGATGCGGTTATCGATGATATCAACAAGAAGATTGAGGCTCGACACAAACAGGAAAAGTAACATTTAAATAAATGAGAAAAATATAAAATAGACATGAAGAAAATATCGACTTTTGCATTGGGCTTGATGCTTGCTTCTGCTGCATTTGCCCAGAAAGCGAATAACGCAACCGAGATTCCTACATTCCAGGAAACCATGGGCAAGTACTTCCTGGTGGGAGCTGCCGTGAATACTTTCCTGCCAGACGGACAGGATCCTGCTGCCGAAGAGGTGGTGAAGAAACAGTTTAACCAGGTGGTTGCCGAAAACTGCATGAAGGGTGAGGTAAATCATCCGGAGGTGAATCGCTTTGATTTTACCGATGGCGATAAGCTTGCTGACTGGGCAGAGAAGAACGGCAAGACCTTGATAGGTCATTGCCTGGTTTGGCACTCTCAGCCACCTAAGTGGATGTTTACCGATGATAAAGGTAATCTGGTTAGCCGCGAGGTTCTTATCGGCAGAATGTATAACCATATCATGAATGTGGTTACTCATTATAAAGGTAGAGTAAAGGGATGGGACGTGGTGAACGAGGCTTTCGAGGATGATGGCTCTTACCGCAAGTCTTTATATTATAAGATTATCGGTCCTGAGTTCATCGAGTTGGCCTTCCGCTTTGCGCATGAGGCTGACCCTAACGTAGAACTCTACTACAATGATTATTCTACTTCGAAGCCAGCCAAGCGAGAGGCTATCTGCAAGCTGGTTCGCGATTTGAAGGCGAAGGGTCTCCGCGTCGATGCAGTAGGTATGCAGAGCCACAATGGCTTTGATTATCCTGATTACGCAGAGTATGAGAAGAGCATCGAGGCTTTTGCAGGTGAAGGTGTCAAGGTGATGCTGACTGAGCTGGATATGAACATGCTTCCTAATCCGGAAGGATTCGGCGGTGCGGAAATCAGCCAGAAGTTTGAACTTCAGAAAAAGTTCAATCCATACGTGAAGGGACTTGACAAGAAGGCGCAGAAACTCTTCAACCAGCGTTATCTCGACCTCTTCAAGATTGTAGAGCGCCACAAGAATGTCATCAGTCGTGTTACCTTCTGGGGTGTCAATGATGGTCACTCTTGGTTGAATGGCTGGCCTATCCCAGGCAGAACCAACTATCCGCTGCTCATCGACCGCAACAACGAGGTGAAGCCAGTGGTGAAGGAAATCGTCAATCTCTTTAAATAAAATTTAAATAATAGACAACAATGAAAGCAAGATATTTGTTCCCTAAGGATTATATGGCAGATCCATCTGCCAATGTGTTTAACGGTCGCCTGTATGTTTACCCTTCTCATGACTGGGACAGCGGCGAAAGCTTCGACGATGATGGCGGTCACTTCCAGATGAAAGACTATCATGTTCTCTCTATGGACGATGTGATGGAAGGTGAGGTAACCGATCATGGTGTGATTCTCGATGTGAAGGATGTGCCATGGGCAGAGAAGCAGATGTGGGACAACGATGTAGTGGAGAAGGATGGCAAGTACTATCTCATCTTCTCTGCCAAGGATTATAATGGTGTGTTCCATCTCGGTGTGGCTGTGGCTGATAAGCCTGAAGGTCCTTTCATTCCGAATGCCGACCCTATCCGCAAGTCATACAGCATCGACCCTTGCGTGTTCAAGGATGATGACGGCAAGATTTACTGCTACTTCGGCGGTATTTGGGGCGGTCAGCTTCAGTGGTACAAGGACAACAAGGCATTGAAGGATGAGCATCTCCCTGAAGGCAAGGAGAATCCGCTGCCATCCCGTGTAGCCATGATGACGGATGATGTGCAGCAGTTTGCAGAAATGCCAAAGCCTGTTGTCATTGTTGACGAGGAGGGTAAGGTATTGCCAGCCGATGATCCTCATCGCTTCTTCGAGGCTAGCTGGATGCACAAGTACAAGGGCAAGTATTATTTCAGCTACTCTACGGGTGATACTCATTATCTCTGCTATGCAGTAGGTGATAATCCTTATGGACCATTTACTTATAAGGGTGTTATCCTGGAGCCTGTAGTAGGTTGGACAACCCATCATAGCATCTGTGAGTACAAGGGACAGTGGTATCTGTTCCATCACGACTGTGTGCCATCAAATGATACAACCTGGCTTCGCAGCGTAAAGGTGGCTCCTCTCTTCTATGATGAGGATGATAATATCTTGCCAGTAAAGACGGATGAGTAATCCGCCTTTTTCGGGCAATCAGGCATAAACATAGGCTTTAGGTTTTAATAGTTTTGATGAATAGTTGATACATTTAGTTAATGTTAGTTTAGAAAGTGAGCAGCATCTTCGAGAGGAAGGTGCTGTTTTTCTTTTTGTAGCATCGGATATCTTTTTCTTTTTATCTCATGTTATTTTTATGTTATTTCTTTCTTTTTGTTATTGTTTTCTGAGTTTTTTTGTTTACCTTTGCATTCATAAACCAATGAAATGAAAGAATTATGTTGAAATTACTGTTAAGGTTATGGTGGCTGCAACAGCGCCGTAACTTCCGCAAGAGAGATGCCTTCGTGGCGTGCTACATCATCTTCGCGTATGTGGTGGTGGGATTCAGCTTCTTCCAGGGCTTCACCGAGAGTGGAGGAGAACTGAAGGGAGAGTGTATGCCGGCATTGTTGGGTGCGGGCATCGTAATCGGTATGCTGATTCCAGACATCATCATGAAGATGGTGATGAAGCGGGATATTACGGCGATGGATGATTACGTGAAGTCGCGCCCTGTGCCAGAGAAAATCTGGAACAAGTTCCTGCTCACTACCAATCTCGTGAGCTTTTGGAACTATGTGCTTCCGGTGCTTACGCTTCCGGTGTTCATCTATCTTCTGCCGGCAAGTGAGGCTGTAGCCAGCTTCTTCCTGTTCCTGGGGTTCTCTTTCATCAACGGCATCTATATCACCTGTTACCGCAAGGCTACGGAGTGGATTCTGAAATGGCCTTTGATATTGGGATGGATGGGAATGTTTGCCGTGCTCATAGGGTATATGTTTGTGGCTTCTTTCTTCCCGGTATATATGGGATGGATAGGTCTCTTCTTCCTTGCAGGAGCGGTATTCACGGGGCTTACCGCTTATCTCTATCACGAAAAGATTTATAACGAGCAGAAACAGAAGGTTTCCAAGTTCCGTGGTTTTAGCCATATCAACCTCTTCTGTCTGCAATATATCGGCACGTTGAGAGCAAAGCGTGTCCGTAAGATGGTGATTATGATTCCCGCCATCTTCCTTTTCAACGCCTATCTCTTCGCCCTGCTTCCTGCAGAACCGGGACAGGAGATAGGGGATAAGGTGGCTATGACTACCCTCTATGTAGTGGGTGCCATCCTGCTGCCATCGGTGGTGTTGTCGCAATGGACCTTTGGTATTGAGGCAAACTTCTTCCATGGTTTGATGACCAAGCCGGTAAAGGTGAAGCAGATGCTGCAGAATTGCTTCTATTATTATATGGCAGTGAGTGCTGTCGCCTTGTTGTTCACCCTTCCGTTCCTTTTCCTGCAGGCAGGAATAGGAATCCAGGTGCTCATCGGCGGTTTCTGTCTGGCAGTATTCATCAATCTCTTCAATCTGCCTACGGCACTCTTCTCTTCCCGTCTGGAGATATTCCAGACTTCCATGTTCAGCATGCAGGGAGCGAATCTGAAGATCAATCTTTATTCCATCGCCTTCCTCTTCCCGCTGGCAGGTGTCTGTGCCATCTATCATTTCTTCGGTGAGACGGCATGGTTTATCACCTGCGTAGCGCTGGCAGTCATCAGCATCGCCATCCATAAATGGCTCATCGCCAAGATTGCTGCCATCTTCGAGAAGAACAAGTATAAGCGCATGGAGAAGTTCATGGAAAGCTAGGAGAGTAATCATAAAGTTCAAAGTTCAATGTTCAAAATTCAAAGTTCAAAGTAAAATGATTAAGATTCAGAATCTCAAGAAGATATATAATGGCAATACCGTACTCGATATTGATAATCTGGGTGTTGCAAAGGGCGAGTTGATAGGACTCGTAGGTAATAATGGTGCGGGCAAGACCACCTTGCTCCGTCTGATTCTCGACCTGATTCAGGCTGATGATGGTTTCGTGGAAAGCAATGGACAGAAGGTGAACGAGAGTGAGACGTGGAAGGAATATACCGGCAGTTACATCGACGGCAGATTCCTCATCGACTTCCTCACCCCTGAGGAATACTTCGATTTCATCGCTGATGTTTATCACATTGACGATAAAACCCTGCAGGAGCGATTGGCTCAGTTTGAGGGCTTTATGCACGATGAAATCATGGGAACCAAAAAGTATCTCCGCGATTTTTCTCAGGGCAACCGCCAGAAGATTGGTATCATCGGAGCGATGATTATTAATCCGAAGGTTCTTCTCCTGGATGAGCCATTCAACTATCTCGACCCATCTTCCCAGATGACTATCGCTCACATGATTCAGCGCATCTGCAAGGAGCAGGGCACCACGGTCATCATCTCCAGCCATAACCTCAACTTCGTTGCCGACATCTCCTCTCGCATCCTTCTGCTGGAGAAAGGCAAGTTGGTGAAGGATCTTCCTAATGCTGATGGCGCTGCCATCGCCGAACTCAACGAGTACTTCGGTATTCAGGCGGAATAGCTTTCTGGCGATTCTTTTTACGTTAATATTATACAATTTCTATTATACGATTTGTATAATTATCGGTAAATGATTACCTTTGTACCCAAACGAAGAAAAAAAGAATCAATGAGCAAAGGAAAATTAGCTAAGTTTGCGGATATGGAGCGTT
>CAKQCH010000069.1:0-13928 GCA_934216735.1 uncultured Prevotella sp. | reverse complement strand
CCCGTAGCTGAAACCTTCACGAGATTTGGAAGCTCTGATTTCACGGCTGGACGGATGATGAAACCGAAGGTGGTTGGCGTGCTGCGTACCTGATCTGGAGTCAACGGACCACCCTGTCCGCAACTTGCACCACCCAGTCCGGTAACCTTCGCATCCAGGTGCAGATGGGTTCCGCTGCTCTTAGGCAACTGGTATGGATGAGCTGCCAGAGTCAACTCCTGCTGGCTCCAAGGAAGAGCCGATGCTGACATGGTGCTGTCTGAAATGAACACGACGCCCTGCTGCTGGCTGTTGGTAACGGCGCACCAGCGAACCTCCTCGCGGTTGCCCTGTGCCTGAGGCTTAGGGAGCATGATGCCCTGCTCTGCCACCGGACTGTGGTACCAACCGATAAACTGGCTGGTCTTGCGGTCGTTATAGTTGTTCACCGGTCCACGGCCGTAGTAATCATACTGATTCAGCTCGCTTGGCAAAACCATAGAATATCCGATGCGAGGCAGGATTACCTTCGAGCGGTTGGCTCCGATGGCACTCTGCATCTCGATGGAACCGTCCTTGTAGATGGTGTAGATCTGACGGGAAGTGAACTTCAGGTCAGCATCTGTCAAGGCATGCTTGTTCTTCTCGAAATTGTAGCAAGATTCTGGGTCGCGGTCGCGATTGCCATAGTTCACATCGCATCCTTCCTTGCCCTGGCTCTCCACGGTGAAGTCGAGCTTGTAGGTTCCATCCTTCTTGTTAGGAGTGCAAGTCCAGCTCTTCACCACGTGCTGCAGGTCGTACAAGCCGTTTCGGAACCATGCGTTGTGGTAGCCGATACCCGCATCGTTATCTGTAGGCGCACGGTAAGCATCCAGCTGAGGGCCATTGCCATCCTTGATGATTACCTGGTTGCCGTACTTCAAGCTGTAGATGGCACCGGTGTTCAAATCGAAAGCCACCTGGAAGTTCTCGCCCGTAATATTGGCACGCTTCGCAGCCTTATCCAGGTGATACTTCATCGCCTTGCCACCCTTTGTAACGGCAGCGATAGACGGAGCGGCAACATCAGCACCCTTCACTCTCAACTGCTCTTCCATCTGAACATAGCCCTTGGAAGCCCAAGGCATGTCCTTGCCCAGCAGGAACTGGATGGTAACGAAGTACTCGCTCTTTGGGTCCAGACTCGCATAGTCGTAAGGCAAGGTGTAGATGCCCTTCTCGCGTGGACCCACGATGTTCTTGGCTCCCTGCAGTGGCTGATTCTTCTTCACGCATACGCCGTCCTGATAGAGCGACCAGACGATCTGATAGTTTTTCAGCGGCTCGAAGTAATTCTTGTTGAAGATTTCAATCTGTCCCTGCTTCATGTCGATGGCCTTGACGCCCACGTTCTGGTAAACCTTCTTCACCTCGTAGTACTGAGCCTTAGGCGTAAGGTCTGGGCGCATGATTCCGTTCATGCAGAACATGCCGTCGTTTGGCTTGTTGTCTTTTCCGAAGTCGCCGCCGTAGGCCCAGTAGGTCTTTCCGGTGGCAGGATCCTGCTTGTCCAGAGCCTGGTCAACCCAGTCCCAGATGGCTCCACCCATCAAGAAGTTGGTGCTCTCGATAGCGTCCCAATAATCTATCAGGTTACCGCAGGCGTTGCCCATGGAATGCGCATACTCCGAGATGTGGAACGGATACTTCAGATTATACTTGCCCTGAACGGCTCCTTGCACCCAGGCGATGGACGGATACTGATTGGAACCCATATCCACGATGTCATTGTTGCGCTCATACTGCACAGGGCGACTGGTATCGTAGGCCTTGATGGCATTGTAGCAATCTACGAAGTTCTTTCCAGGACCCGCCTCGTTACCCAAGCTCCAGATAACCACCGAAGGATGGTTTACGGTGGCGTGAACCATCTCCATGTTTCTGGCGATATGGGCATTGCGGAACTCAGGAACGTGAGAAAGACTCTGCTTGCCGTAGTAATATTGATGGCTCTCGATGTTTGCCTCGTCCTCCAGGTAAATGCCGTACTTGTCGCACAGATAGTACCAGTAAGGCGCATCCGGATAGTGGCAGTTGCGCACGTGGTTGATGTTGCCGCGCTTCATCAGGAACACCTCGTGCTCCATCTGTTCACGGCTCACGGTGTGTCCTGTCTGAACATTGTTCTCGTGGCGGTTTACACCCTTCAGCTTGATAGGCTGTCCGTTCAGATAGTAGTATCTTCCTGCAAGTCCGAACTCGTCCTTATCGGCAGGCGTATCCTTGATTTCCACCTTTCTGAAACCTACATAGGTAGAGAATGTCTGAACGGTTCTGCCCTTGGCGTCCTTCAGTTCGCCCACCAAAGTATAGCGGTGAGGAGCCTCAGCACTCCAGAGGTTCACCTTGTTGGCTGCATCGAGTGTAGCTTCGAGGTTGATTTCTCCCTTCGCATTCAACTTGCCCTCCAGCTTAGCCGATGCAGTGATGCCACTGAGCAGGGTGTTCTCGTCGGAATAAAGGCGATTGGCATAGAGCGAATACTGGATAGTATAGCTCTTGATGGCCTTCTTCGAGAGGTTCTCAAGCTGGGCTGTAATATGCAGTTTGGCGTTGGTATAGGTGTCATCCAGGTCTGGAATCGCCTTGATGTCGCTGATCTGTACCTGAGGTTTGGCGGTAAGCGCCACGGTACGGAAGATGCCCGGCAGGCGGAACATGTCCTGACTTTCGAGGAAAGATCCGTCGGAATGGCGGTAAACCTCTACAGCCACGGTGTTCTCTTCTCCCTCCTTATTTAAATAAGGTGTAATGTTGAACTCAGCCAGATTTCGTGAGTTCTTTGAGAAGCCCACGTACTTGCCGTTGATGTAGAGATAGAAGAAGGAATCTACGCCGTCGAAGTTGAGATAGATTTCCTGTCCCTTCCAATCGGCAGGCACGGTGAAGGTTCTGCGATAGGAACCCACTTCGTTGCGGTTGCGAAAGGTCATCCAGTCTTTAGGCGGTGTACGCATCACTCCACCCTTCCAGTCGTTCATCGGCTGCCAGGAGTGCTGGAAGATGACACGCTGGTTGGAATAGAGTGGATCTCCATACTTGTTCTTTCCGTCTCTCTGCAGTCCAGCCATATTCCAACTTACCGGCACCTTGATGTCGTCCCATTTCGACACGTCATAGTCGGTGCGGAAGAAATCCTTTGGTCGTTCATCCGGATTCGGAGCCCAGTGGAATTTCCACATACCGTCGAGTGATTTCCAGTAGGAACTGTTTTCCGGCAAAACCTTTCTTGCCTCCTCGATGTTTCTGAACGAGAAGAACCAGGCGTGCGGCTGCAGCTTGTTAACAGCCACGGAATCAGGACTTTGCCATTCCCATCCCGTAGGTGCATCCTGCTGCTGGTAGAAATATCCTCCCAGCGTGCCGTCGGCCCAGGCGGCTGGAGCACAGAGCATGCCAGCCAAAAGTAATAAATATGTTCTATTCATTTAGTTATGTTGTTTACGATAAGTTTGCTTCTTGGGAGCCAATTTCTTCCAGGAAGCAAACTTTTCTTGATATTTTTTATAACTTGATTATTTCTTGGCAACCATCGCCTTCTTGGCAGCAGCCACAGCCTTGTTGTACTTGGCAGTAGCGCTCTTTACGGCCTTGGCGTTGTTTGTCTTCTTGGCAGCAGCCACTGCATCATAGAGCTTCCACAGATTATACTTGGCGGTAGCTTCCTTCTGAGCCTTGGTGTAGGCAGCAGCGGCAGCCTCGGTAGCAGCCTCGTCGGCTGGAGAAGCATACTGATGCTTGTACCCCTGCTCCTTGTTCCAGAAACCACGGGTGAAATCAGGGAAGGTTACAGGTGCACAGTTGTTATCCATAGAAATGGCACCCAACTCTGCCAGCGAGCACCACTCAGCCAAGTCGTAAACGTCCATATCCAATGGCAAACCATTCTGCAGGCAGTAAACCAATCGGGAATCCATGATGAAGTCCATACCTCCGTGACCCATCTGACGGCCCAGCTCACCATACTTCTTCAAGATTGGGTGATAGTATTTCTTCACCAGTGCAGCCTTCTGCTCCTTGTTCATGAAACCGTGAGCATTGAGGTTATCCATCTGAGGCGCACCTGTACCCTTCAAAGCATCACCCGAAAGGGCAAACTCCTCGGTAGGATACTTGGTAGCGTAGCCCTTGGTACCGGTCAACTTAAACAGTCGGTTGTATGGCTGAGGAGTCATCACGTTGTGCTGAATCTCTACCACCTTACCCTTGGCTGTACGCATCAAGGTAGTGGTATGGTCGCCGTTGCGGTACTCCTTGCACTCCTTGCCGCTCTTCTTGGAAACCCAATCCTTACCTACGAAAGATTCTGTATCCATTGCAACCAATGTAGTGAAGCGGTCGCCACGGTGGATGTTCAGACACTGAGCCACAGGACCCAAGCCGTGAGTAGGATAAACGTCACCACGGTTCTCCATGTTGTACTTCATGCGCCAGTGCAGATTGTCCTTGTCGTTATCATTAGGGTCTTTCCAGTAAGCATCCCAGAAGTCTTCCAGGCAGTGGATGTAGGCGCCCTCGGCACGGATGATGTTGCCGAACACGCCGGCCTGAGCCATTGCCAGGGCGTTCATCTCGTAATAGTCGTAGCAGCAGTTTTCCAGGATGAAGCAATGCTTGCGGGTCTTCTCACTCATGTTGATCAGGCTCCAGCACTGGTCCAGGTTCATGGCACTAGGCACCTCGATGGCAGTATGCTTGCCGTTTTCCATGGCACACTGAGCCACTGGGAAATGGTGGTTCCAGTCAGCAGCGATGTAAACCAAGTCGATGTCTGGGCGCTTGCACAGTTCCTCGTAACCCTTTTCTCCGCTGTAGATGGCAGCCGGTTTCAAGCCCTGCTTGCGCAGGAATTCCTGCGATTTCTCAGCGCGCTCCTCCTCGTAGTCGCAAAGAGCCACGATTTCAACACCAGGAATGTGGCAGAATCTCATCACCGCCCATGGTCCACGCATACCGAGTCCCACGAATCCCACGCGCACGGTCTGCAATTTTGGAGCCTTGAGTCCTAATACGTTCTGCTGTCCGGCAGGACGTTCGGGAGTTTCCACTACGATAGTACCTTTGTCCCAATGCCACTTGGTATTAGGCGACAACGACTGTGCGCCTGCTGTAAGAGAGAATGCAGCCAAAGACGCAATCAAAAAGCTTTTGATTTTCATTTTTTTCATCTAGCAACACTGTTAGTTAGAATATATTTAGGAGTCCCGGTGGTCTCTGAAGGTCCGGGATTATGTAGCATCATTGGCATCATCTGTTTTAGTGTTGCATTAGAAAACAGACAAACCTCTGAAAACCACTGCAAATATACGAATAATATTTGAGATTTCGTGCTTCTTTTAGATTTTTTTATTGAAGAAGTAAGAAACAAATAAGATTTCTTAGATAAAGACTGCCAACTTGCGTTTCCTATCAGCATTTGAAGGCACAATTGATAAGTCTTAAGAGAAAAAAATATTTTCCCTTAAGGCTAAAAATAATTACCCTTAAGACTAAATATTTTTAGCTTTAAGAGTAATTATATGGATTGATTGTTTCCTACTGTTTTTCCTTTACCAGCACATAGATGATGACGGGGGCACCGAAGAGCGGGGTTATGGCATTGAGCGGAATGATTCCTCCATCAGAAGGCAGCGTGCAGAGCAGATTGCAGAGCAAGGCTAGCACGGAACCCATGAGCATCGTGGCTGGCAGCAGGCGGCGATGGTTCTCCGTGCCGATGACAAGACGAGCGATGTGGGGAGTGGCAAGACCGATGAAGGCAATGGGACCGCAGAAGGCTGTTACCACCGACGTGAGAAGACCCGTAACGACCAGCAGGGCAATGCGGAGCCTGCGGATGCGAAATCCCAGATTCTCGGCATACTGTTCGCCCAAGAGCAGGGCATTGAGCGGCTTGATGAGCAGAAGAGAAGCCAGCAAACTGAGAATGGCAATGGGAATGAACCATCTTACCTCTCCCATCGAGACATTGCCAAAACTTCCCATGCCCCAAACCATATAGGATTTCACACCCTCTGCCGTACTGAAGAAATTCAGCAGCGAGATGGCACTGCTGGCAAGATATCCTATCATCAGACCAATGATGAGCAACACCGTATGACTGCGAACGATGGCTGAAAAGAACGTGATGACTCCCATCACCAGCATCGCCCCCACAAAGGCAGCCAGCAGGATGGCAAGGAAACCGCCGACAGCCACCCCATCGGCAGTATCGAGAAAGCCCATGCCCCAATCGCCCAGCGAAATGGTGCCGCCAAAGGCGAGCATCACTACGGCAACCGCCAAGCCTGCTCCGCTGCTGATGCCGAAGACATCAGGACCCGCCAGGGGATTGCGGAAAGCCGTCTGGAGAAGCAGTCCGCTCGTGGCAAGGGCTGCTCCCGAAAGCAATGCCGTGATGGCTTGCGGCAGACGGGATTCCAAAACAATGTAACGGAAAGTTTCGGAAGAGGAATCGGCTGAATTTCCCGAGAGAATCGCCATGACCTCCCGCCACGGAATGCTGACGCTGCCCCATGCCAGATTGGCAAGAAACAGCAGGATGATGGTGCCAGCCAGGGCGAAGGCGTATAAAAATCCTTTGTTCATCATAAGTTCACGTTTAAAAAATAAAAATGCTCCGGGAAAAGTCGTTCGACTCTTCTCGGAGCATCTTAGTTATTTCAAAAAGAGTTCACACCCGTTATTACTTGCTCTCCTCTTCAGCCTTCTTGGTCTCTGCAGCTGTAGGACCATAGTAGCCGTAGTAAGCCTGGTAACGTGTGTAGCCCCAGTTAGCCTGAGCCTTCTCTGGGTCGAGCTCCTTAGCCTTGTCGAGCACCTTGACAGCCTCCTTGTAAACTACCTTGCGGCCGTTAGGATCCTGCAAAGCACCAGCCTTGCTGTTGTAGCAAGCACCGAGGTAGGTCAACACAGTTACGTTGTCTGGCTTAGCAGCAAGAGCCAGCTTCAGGTTCTTGATGGCATTGTCAGCATCGTTCTTCTGGATATACATCATACCCAGGTTGGCGAGTGCAACGAAATTGCTAGGGTTCTTGGCGATGGCTGCGTTCAGAAGTGCCTCCTGCTCCTTCTCCATCTTCATAGAAGAATACATAGAGTTCAAACCGTCGAGGATTACTTCGTTGTTCTCGTCCTGAGCATAGAGACCCTTGAGCTTGTCTACGTAAGCCAGAGAGTCGGCATGAGTCTTCAAACCGTCCTTCATTACATAGAGCTTGAGGTTGAGGGCATCCTTAGCCTCCTTCTCACTCTTCATGGCGATGTCGCAATACTTCTCGCAACGGGCTGCGTCCTTAGCCTGGTAAGCATAGCGTGCAGCGAAGAGAGCTACCTGACCGATATACTCCTTCTCGCCATCCTTCTGCTTAGCGTCGATGCCGGCGAAGAGAGGCTCTGAATCTGTATCGAGGAAAGCACCCCAGTACTTCAAAACCTCATCAGCCTTGTTGTTCTGCGCTGCAGTCTGACCTGCATTGACGAGCTGAACACGAGCAGCCCAAACGCGGGCAGCGTTGCTACCGAACTTAGGAGCTACCTTACCCTTGGCATTAGGAAGCTGATCATACTTGTAGCACTCAATGGCATTCATCAGCGCATTGTAAGCGCCTTCGTTCATTGCGTTCTCGTCGATAGGATCATTCTTCTTCATGATCTGGTTGGTCTGCATGATGCTCTGCTGGTCGTTGTAAGCCTTCATACCGAGGTCAACGAGCTTGTTGTAGGCCTTGGCCTTCTCTGCATCGTTAGCCAACTGACCCAAGTTCTGCTTCAGCAATGCCTCTGCCTCAGCGTAAGTCTTAGCCTTCATGACAGCCTTAAGTGCATCACTGTCGCCTGCGAATGCTGATGTGGCACCTAGTACCATCATAGCAGCTACGATTAACTTTTTCATTTTCTTTTTAAAGTTTAAAAGTTGTTTATTGATTTTTTACGCGTCTTCGATATTTAAGTGAACGAGTGTTCAGGATGTTACTCCTGAACGTTCTCGTCTTCATGATTCTCCAATTCAGCTTCTGCCTCGGCTGCCTCTTCGGCTGTCTTGGCACCCACTGTATCGTTCTCTATCTCCTCGCTCTTCTTGGCCCAAGCCGAACGGCTCTCTTCTTCTACCGAAGCTTCGAGCTCTGAACTCATCACCTTGCATACGCTGGCAATGACATCGTTCTTCTTCGACAGGTTGATGAGGCGGACACCCTGGGTGGCACGACCCATCACGCGGCAGTCGGCAACGGCAAGGCGAATCACGATGCCGCTCTGGTTGATAATCATCAGGTCGTTATCATCGGTAACGTTCTTGATGGCTACCAGGCGACCAGTCTTATCGGTGATGTTGAGGGTCTTCACACCCTTACCGCCACGGTTGGTTACACGGTAGTCAATCACGTCTGAACGCTTGCCGTAACCCTGCTCGCTCACTACCATCACGGTCTCACGCTCTGGGTCGTTGACAACAATCATACCTATCACAGCATCGTCGCCTTCATCGAGGCGCATACCGCGAACACCGGTAGAGGTACGGCCCATGGTGCGGATCTGGTCCTCATTGAAGCGAACGGCACGGCCATTTCGGTTGGCGAGAATCAGCTCGTTGTGACCATTGGTCAGGCGAACATCTACTACCTCATCGCCTTCTACGATATTGATGGCAATCACACCGTTGGCACGTGGACGGGAGTAAGCTTCCAGGTTGGTCTTCTTCACCGTACCATTCTTGGTAGCGAATACTACGTAATGGCTGTTGATGAACTCAGCGTCGTTCAAGCCTTTGAGGCGGAGGAATGCATTCACCTGGTCATCGCTCTCGATGTTGAGGAGGTTCTGGATGGCACGGCCCTTGGAGTTGCGGTCGCCCTCAGGAATCTCGTAACACTTCAGCCAGTAGCAGCGGCCCTTCTTGGTGAAGAACAGCATCGTCTGGTGCATGGTGGCTGGATAGATATACTCGGTGAAGTCCTTGTCGCGAGTGCGGGCACCCTTGGCACCAACGCCGCCGCGAGCCTGCTCACGGAATTCTGACAATGGAGTACGCTTGATGTAACCCAAGTGACTCACGGTGATAACCACTGGATCGTTTGGATAGAAATCCTCTGGGTTGAACTCGTGGTCGTCTGGCTTAATCATGGTGCGACGGGCGTCACCATACTTCTCCTTCACCTCGTTGAGCTCGTCCTTCATCACCTTCTTGCAAAGCTCTGGGTCGTTGAGAATCTGATTCAAGTAGTCGATGGTCTTCATCAACTCGTTGAACTCGTTGTGCAACTGCTCCAGACGCAAACCGGTCAACTGGCTCAATCGCATATCCACGATGGCCTTACTCTGCAGTTCATCCAGCTCGAATCGCTTCTCCAGGTTGCGCTGGGCATCGGATGGAGTCTTGCTGGCACGGATGATGTGAACCACCTCGTCGATGTTGTCGCAGGCGATGATTAGTCCTTCGAGGATATGAGCACGCTCCTGCGCCTTCTTCAGTTCAAACTGGGTGCGGCGGATAGTTACGTCGTGACGATGGTCTACGAAGTACTTCACGCATTCCTTCAGGCACAAGAGGCGTGGACGGCCATTGACCAGGGCAATGCAATTCACTGAGAATGAGCTTTGCAGAGCGGTCAGCTTGAAGAGTTTATTCAAGAGAACGTTGGCATTCGCATCTCGCTTTACGTCTACCACGATGCGCATACCCTGACGGCCAGACTCATCGTTTACGTTGGCAATGCCGTCAACTTTGCCTTCCTTGGCAAGGTCGGCAATCGCCATGACGAGCTGCTCCTTGTTTACACCGTAAGGAATCTCGGTGATTACAATCTTGTCGTGGTTCTCACCGGTCTCGATTTCGGCAGTGGCACGCACCACGATTCTACCTCTACCTGTATCGTAAGCGTCCTTCACGCCCTGGATGCCGTAGATGGTGGCACCTGTAGGGAAGTCAGGAGCTGGGATATACTGCATCAATCCGTCGGTATCGATGTCAGGGTTGTCGATGTAGGCGCAGCATCCGTCAATCACCTCGCCCAGGTTGTGGGTAGGGATATTGGTAGCCATACCCACGGCAATACCGTTACCGCCGTTTACCAGCAGGTTAGGAATCTTGGTAGGCATCACGGAAGGCTCCTGGAGGGTGTCGTCGAAGTTGTTCATCATATCCACGGTCTCCTTGTCGAGGTCGTCCATGATGTGCTCACCCATCTTAGAGAGTCGGCACTCAGTGTAACGCATCGCCGCAGGAGAGTCACCATCCACGGAACCGAAGTTACCCTGTCCGTCGATGAGGGTGTAACGCATGTTCCACTCCTGACCCATACGAACCAAGGCACCATATACAGAAGAGTCGCCGTGAGGGTGGTACTTACCGAGCACCTCACCTACCACGCGCGCACATTTCTTATAAGGTTTGTCACTGGTGTTTCCAATACCGAGCATACCGTAAAGAATACGGCGATGCACAGGCTTGAAACCATCGCGCACATCAGGGAGGGCACGAGCCACAATCACCGACATAGAATAGTCGATGTAGCTAGACTTCATCTCCTCCTCAATGTTGATCTTCATGATTCTATCATGATCCATTGTCTGATTTTCGTCCATTTCTTATATTAATAATGTTTATACCTTGTTTATATAGTGAATTGTATCATCTGCCCCTGCCATCAGGATTCTGACGTCCGCATGGCGTTTCACCACCCGCCTGCGAAAAGCGAAAAATCGCGTTTAAGGGCATTTATTTGCGTTCTAAGCCGTTTTGTGCTTCCGAAAACACCGACAAAGGTACAAAAAATAAATGAAACAAAATGCTTCGAAGCCGAAAAAAATAATATTTTAGCATTTATTGTATATTAAATAAATTAAAAAGTTGCTCAAACTCTTGCATAATACCAAAATATTGTGTACTTTTGCATTGTAATATAAACATATAAACATGCAAAATCCATTTCAACATATCAACGATGTGCTCAACTTCAGCGGCAAGGAAGCAAGCCGCATGTTGAGAAGTCAGGTGAACACAGAGCACCTGATGTTGGGAATACTGCACGCAAACAACAAGCAGGTGAACGACATCTTTGACCACTTCGGAATCAATGCGGACGTATTACGCTCCACTCTCTATGACTCTCAGGAGAAGGTGATGGAGGAAGTATCCGTGAGGGGAGATGAACCGGAGACTGACAAAAGGAAACTGGGCAAGGGACTGACCTACAACAGGGAGACTTCTGCCGTAATCAGCGATTCGCTCATAGAGGCACGTCTCTGCTCAGGACATTCGGCCATGGTGGAACCTATCCACCTGCTGCTCGCCATCCTGAAAAACGAGCAGAGCGACCCTGCCAAGCTGCTCATTACACAAGGACTCACTTACAGCAGACTCTTTGACTACCTTTCTGGCTACCACGACGAGATTGAGGACAAGCTCAACAAGCTGAACCAGGAGGTGGAAAACTATAAGCGCACCCAGGAAGTTGAAAACACAACGGAAGGAAACAAAGAACCGAATGATGAGGAAAACGACGGAGACATGATCGCTACAGGAGGTACTGACGTGCAGGACCACGAAGGCGACCTGATGGACCCGGACGAGGAACCACTCGACTTCAGCGACGAGCATGCTGATTCCAACCGGGGAAACCGTGGGGGCAACAACAAGACCAACATAATCGGTGCCGGATCGAAAACCACGAAATCGAACACGCCAACCATCGACAAATACAGCTTCGACCTTACCAAGGCGGCAAAGAGCGGAAAGCTCGACCCCGTGATCGGAAGAGACAAGGAGATTAACCGCGTGCTTGAAATCCTGGGCAGACGCAAGAAGAACAACCCTGTGCTGATAGGCGAACCGGGCGTGGGCAAGAGTGCCATCGTGGAAGGACTGGCTCTGTTGCTCGCCAAGCAGGGCAGCGACCAGAGCTCACTCTTCTTCAACAAGCGAATCGTGAGCCTCGACCTTGCCGGACTCGTAGCCGGAACCAAATACAGAGGACAGTTTGAGGAGCGCATCAAGGGCATCATCAGAGAACTGGAACGCAACGAGGACATCATCCTCTTCATCGACGAGATTCACACGATGATTGGAGCCGGAAGCGCTGAGGGAACGATGGATGCGGCAAACATCCTGAAACCAGCCCTGGCAAGAGGCACCCTGCAGTGTATCGGAGCCACCACCCTGAACGAATATCGCAAGAGCATCGAGAAGGACGGAGCACTGGAAAGAAGATTCCAGAAGGTGATAGTAGACCCTACTACCCCGGAAGAGACGCTGCAGATTCTGCGCAACATCAAGGAACAATATGAGCAGCACCACAACGTAACCTTCACCGACGAGGCGCTGGAGGCCTGCGTGAAGCTGAGCGAAAGATACATCAACGACCGCAACTTCCCAGACAAGGCTATCGACGTGATGGACGAGGTGGGCTCACATATCCATATCAATTCTGCCACCGTTCCGGAAGGACTGATTGAGGCAGAGAAAAAACTCAACGAGATTGTCGCCAAGAAACAGGCTGCCGTGGCTTGCCAGAATTTCGAGATGGCGGCTACCCTGCGCGACTGCCAGACCAAGCAGGAGCAGGACATTGAGGTTATCCGAAAGAAATGGGAACACGGAGACCCGAGCCACCGCACACTGGTTGGCGAGACTGAAGTGACCGACGTAATCAGCCGAATGACCGGTATTCCTATGCAGCGCATGGCTGAATCGGAAAACAAGCGACTCAAGGAAATGGCTGATGTGCTGAAGGCGGAGGTCATTGCCCAGGATAGCGCTATAGATAAGGTGGTAAAAGCCATACAGCGCAACAGAATGGGACTCCGAGACCCGAACCACCCTATCGGCGTGTTCATGTTCCTGGGGCCTACCGGCGTGGGAAAGACCTATCTTGCCAAGAAACTGGCAGAGGAACTCTTCGGTTCGGCTGATGCTCTCTTCCGCATCGACATGAGCGAATACGCTGAAGGCTACAATACGGCACGACTCATCGGTGCGCCTCCGGGATACGTGGGCTACGACGAGGGCGGACAGCTGACCGAGAAGGTGAGACGCAAGCCTTACAGCATCGTATTGCTCGACGAGATCGAGAAAGCCAGCAGCCAGGTGTTCAACCTGCTGCTCCAGGTGCTCGACGAAGGCCGACTGACCGACGGCAACGGCCGTCTCATCGACTTCAAGAACACCATCATCATCATGACCTCGAATGCCGGAACCCGACAGCTGAAGGAATTTGGCCGTGGCGTGGGCTTCAATGCCGGCGGACTGAGCGGTGAGGGTACGCTTATCGGCGAGAAGGACAAGGAATACGCAAGAAGCGTGGTTCAGAAGAGCCTTGCCAAGCAGTTTGCCCCAGAGTTCCTGAACCGTCTCGACGAGATTATCACCTTCGACCAGCTCGACATCAATGCCATCAAGCGCATTGTGGACCTGGAGTTGAAGAAGCTGGTAAAGCGTGTGGAAGAAAAGGGTTACCGCTTCCAGATGACCGACAAGGCCAAGGAATTCGTGGCAACCAAGGGCTATGATGTTCAATTCGGCGCTCGCCCACTGAAGCGAGCTATCCAGAACTACGTGGAAGACGGACTCTGCGAACTGCTGATGGAAGAAAGCCTGCAGCCAGGCGACACCATCTGCATCGGGAAGAGTGCGAAGAAAGACGAATTGACATTCAAAAGAAATAAAAAATGATATAAAGAGGTGGCTTCAGTGGAAGCCATTCTACCAAGAACGAGCAGGCTAGTGATAGTCGGCTCGTTCTTTTGTTAATGATGGTTAACGGCATGAAAACTTTTCGGAAATCATTTCATCAATTGAAAAATATTCATTACCTTTGCATCCGCTAAAAGAGAAAAAGCCATGATGGCTCAGTTGGTAGAGCAACGCATTCGTAATGCGTGGGTCGCGGGTTCGAGTCCCGCTCGTGGCT
>CAKQCH010000068.1:0-14312 GCA_934216735.1 uncultured Prevotella sp. | reverse complement strand
AAGAACTCGATTATCCCCTTTTTAAGGGACTATTTGATTAATTAATTAACGTGTCCAATTTTTATTGGACACTAATGATAACATTATATTATTTCAGTTCTTCCTGCTGCGACTGATTGAGCTGTTCTTCAGCCAGTCGGGCACGCTCAGCTTCTTCTTCGGCCAGTCTTCTTGCTTCCTCGGCTCTTCTTCTAGCCAGTTCAGCTTCCTTTTCAGCCTTCAATCTAGCCGCTTCAGCTTCCTGCTCAGCTTTCTTCTTTGCCGCTTCAGCTTCAGCCAAAGCCTTCAATCTTGCACGCTCTGCGGCCTCGGCAGCAGCCTTGGCTTCGGCTTCCGCTCTTTCTCTAGCCAATTTGAGGAGCATCTCCCTGCGCTTTACCAGCAAATCATACATGATGGCAGCAGCCTCATCCGGAGCCACCTGGTTACCCAGGCGCTCTCTCACCTCACGATATTCCGCAAGCATGCGTTCCCTACCCTCCATACCAGGCAGAATCTGATAAAGCTGGTCGGCTATTGCATCCACCTTGAAGCGGTCGGCAAACATTTCCTGAACCACTTCCTTATCAGCTATCAGGTTCACCAGCGAGATGTACTTGCACGACATTACATGCTTAAACGCAAAACGAACCAGACGAGGCAATGGCGTTTCATAACAAACCACCTGAGGCACCTCGAAAAGCGCCGTTTCCAACGTTGCCGTACCACTCGTCACCAAAGCAGCCGTGGCATGGGCCAGAAGCGGATAGGTTTTGTTGCGCACCAGCTTGACAGGCGTACCCTTCAGGAACTTCTCGTAGTAAGCGTCCTCTATGGAAGGAGCTCCGGCAAGCACCATCTGGTAATCCTCAAACCGCTCAGCCACCTCAATCATTGCAGGCAGATTATCCTTGATTTCCTGCAATCGGCTTCCGGCAAGCAGAGCGATAATCGGACGGTGCACGTCAAGATTATTCTCCTGACAGAATTCCAAGGCCGTCTGCTTGTAAGAAGCCCTGAACCCAGCCACTTCCTCTGCCGTAGGATTGCCCACGTAATGAATCGGATAGCGATGCTTTTTCTCGAAGAACGGAACCTCGAAAGGCAGGATAGAAAAGAGTTCGGAAACATCGCGCTTGATGCTGCGGATGCGCCATTCCTTCCACGCCCAAATCTTAGGCGAAATATAATAGTAAGCCGGAATATTCGTCTTCTTTTTCAAGAATTTAGCGATATTCAGATTGAATCCCGGATAATCTACCAAGATCACCACATCAGGTCTCCATTTCACAATATCCTCCTTGCACTTCTTCATGTTGGCAAAGATGGTGCGAAGATGCAGAAGCACAGGAACAAAGCCCATATAGGCAAGCTCCTTGTAATGCTTGACACGAGTGCCTCCTTCGGCAGCCATCAAATCGCCTCCGAAGAATCTGAATTCAGCAAACTCGTCAACATTTTTTAGCGAACGCATCAACCTGCTGGCATGCAGGTCGCCACTCGCCTCTCCTACTATCAAATAATACTTCATGATACTTTTCTTTTAAAACTTTGAACTTTAGAGTTCGAAGTTTTTAATCCAATCATAATCCGTAACATCAATCTTGGTTGGCGTAATGGAAATATAGCCATTGTTCACCGCCCACTGGTCAGTATCCGTAGCCTCAGGCTCATCATTACGGTAGTCGCCCACCATCCAGTAATAGTCGTAGCCATGCGGGTGCGTGCGATGCTCCACCTCATTAATCCACGATCCATGCGTCATTCGGCAAGCCTTGAATCCCTTGAACGGAGGCTGCGCCGGGAAGTTGACATTCAGGCAGGTATATTCCGGCAAGCCCTTCTCGAGCACCATCTTCACCACCTTGAGAACACCCTCACGCAGCGGCGAGAGATCGGCATTCTCATCATAGTTGCAACTGCTGAAGGCTATGCTTGGAATATGCTGCATGCATCCCTCCTTCGCCACACCCATGGTGCCCGAATAATGGTTGTTTACACTGGAGTTATCGCCATGGTTGATTCCGCCAATCACGAGGTCAGGACGGCGATGTTTCAAAAGCTGGTCGAGCGCCAGCTTCACGCAGTCTACCGGTGTTCCGCTGCACGACCACACCTCCACATCCTCGCCCATGTTGTGGCGTCGTTTGAGGCGCAGCGGCGAGGTAGCCGAGAAGGCGCAGGCGAACCCGGAACGGGCACTTTCGGGAGCCACAACCAGCAGGTCGCACCAGTCCTTGAGGAAGCCCACGAGCGTTTTAATACCATTGGCATGATAGCCATCATCATTAGAAATTAACACTAAAGGTTTCTTATTTTCCATAAAAATATCTTTCTTTTTGGTGCAAAAGTACGAAAAAACCTTTAAAGTAACATATTTCTCGCATATTTTTTGTATCTTTGCCGAAAAATTCTGCACTCGAAAGCCATTTTTAGCTCACGGGCGCACACTTTAGGTTATTATATAGACAAAAGAAATGGGAAAAATAATCGCATTAGCTAATCAGAAAGGTGGTGTCGGAAAGACCACTACGACCATCAACCTGGCAGCATCGCTCGCCACACTGGAGAAGACGGTGCTTGTCATCGACGCCGACCCGCAGGCGAACGCATCCAGCGGACTGGGCGTTAACCTTGGCGAAGTGGAATGTTCGCTCTACGAATGCATCATCGACCATGCAGACATCCGGGATGCTATCTATACCACCGACATCGACGGTCTCGACATCGTGCCAAGCCACATCGACCTCGTGGGTGCTGAGATAGAAATGCTCAACCTGAAAAATCGAGAAAGGGTCATCAAGAACCTGCTCGAACCCATCCGCAACGATTACGACTACATACTCATAGATTGCTCGCCTTCATTGGGACTCATCACCGTAAACTCGCTCACCGCAGCCGACAGCGTAGTCATCCCAGTGCAATGCGAGTATTTTGCGCTAGAAGGTATCAGCAAACTGCTCAACACCATCAAGATCATCAAGAGCAAGCTGAACCCGAAACTGGAAATAGAGGGATTTCTGCTCACGATGTACGACAGCCGCCTGCGCCTTGCCAACCAGATTTACGACGAGGTGAAGCGCCACTTCCAGGAACTGGTGTTCAAGACGGTGATTCAGCGCAACGTGAAACTGAGCGAAAGCCCGAGCCACGGACTCCCAGTCATCCTCTACGATGCAGAGAGCAACGGCGCCAGAAACCATCTGGCATTGGCGAAGGAGATTATCAACAGAAACAGTTAGTAGAAAGAAATTGAACCCTTCAGGAAAGGTAAATGTTCAAAATTCAAAGATTAAAAGTAAAAAATGGCAGTACATAAGAAATTCAATAACGGCATGAAGAGCAATGCCCTGGGACGCGGTCTCGATGCCCTCATATCAACCGAGGGAGTCCGCACGCAGGGCAGCAGCACCATCAACGAGATTCCGCTCGACCAGATTGAGGCAAATCCTAATCAGCCCCGAAGAGAGTTTGACGAGGAAAGCTTGCAGGAACTGGCTGACAGCATCCGTGCCATCGGCATCATCCAGCCCATCACCCTGCGACAGATAGCAGAGAATCACTTCCAGATCATAGCAGGTGAGCGCCGCTGGAGAGCCTCCCAGCTGGCGGGTCTAACAGCCATTCCAGCCTATATCCGCACCATCAGCGACGAGAACGTGATGGAGATGGCACTCGTGGAGAACATCCAGCGTCAGGACCTCAACGCCATAGAAATCGCTCTGGCTTACGAACATCTGATGGAAAACGAGGGAATGACCCAGGAGAAAGTTTCAGAACGCGTGGGCAAGAGCCGTGCTGCCATCGCCAACTATCTGAGACTCCTGAAGCTGCCTGCACAGGTGCAGATGGCACTGCAGAAGAAGGAAATCGACATGGGCCACTGCCGTGCACTGCTCGCCCTGGACAGTCCTTCGCTGCAGATTAAACTCTTCAAGGAAATCCAGAAAAACGGATACTCCGTAAGAAAGGTGGAAGAGATGGTGCAGCGACTCAAGAACGGAGAAGACGTGGAGAGCGGCAAGAAGACCATCACAGCCAAGGCACAGGTGCCAGAGGAGTTTGCCATGCTCAGAGACCGCCTCTCTTCCTTCCTCAACACCAAGGTGCAGTTCTCCTGCTCAGCCAAGGGCAAGGGAAAGATCAGCATCCCCTTCGCCAATGAAGAGGAGCTGGAGCACATCATGAATGTTTTCGATAAACTGAAACAAGAATAAAAAGTGAATTTGAAATTATCACATATCTGCATCTCGGCTCTCATGCTGGCAGCCTCGCTCAATGCTTCCGCACAGAAGCAGAAGGCGAAGGCCGAAGTGGCCGTACCTGCCTTCGCAGCCTCCGACTCAGCCCGGCTGGCTACCCAGGAGGCCAAGCTCTCGGTGGATTCTGCCATCACCAGCCAGGACAGCATGAATCTGGCCAAGCTCAACACATCGTTGCAGCCTGTGCAAAAGAAGAAACGCGACTGGGCCACCTGGAAGCCAGAAGCTAAAAGAGCCATGTGGCTCGCCCTGGTACTGCCGGGTGCAGGACAGATTTACAATCGCAAATACTGGAAGCTACCTATTATATATGGAGGCTTCGTGGGCTGCGCCTACGCCATCACCTGGAACAACCAGATGTATCACGACTATTCGCAAGCCTACCTCGACATCATGGACGACGACCCGAACACGCAGAGCTATAACCAGTTTCTGCACCTGGGAGCCACCATCGATGCCTCGAACATAGAACGCTACAAGGAGATATTCCGCAAGCGTAAAGACAAATTCCGCCGCTGGAGAGATATGGGAACCTTCGTGATGATAGGCATCTACGCCTTCTCGGTCATCGATGCCTATGTGGATGCATCCCTCTCGGAATTCGACATCTCCGACGACCTCAGCCTCAGAGTGGAACCGGCTGTGCTCAACAACGGACGCTCTGCCAACCCGCTGCGTTCGGGAACCCTGGGAGTGCAATGCTCCCTCACTTTCTAAGATTACAAGACAAGACATCAGGTTTAAATAAAATCAAATAGATAAAAAAGAAATTAGGATAAATGAAGAAAATCATCATTTTGGCAGCAGCGATGCTGTTTAGCTGGCAGGGCATTCAAGCCCAAAACGACAATTCAGATGAAGATAACGATGTGATTACCGTGACCGACAAGGACGGTAAATCAGAAGAATTTGAAGTGCCTGTAGGTTTGGAAGACAACCTGGATAGCCTGCTGCACTTATACAATACTCAGACTTACATGATGGCCGACACCTCGTGCAAGTATCGCGACGTGAACCCAGTGTTCGAAACACAGGTTTACATCGACCGCTTGAAGCGACTGCCTACCATCATCGAAATGCCATACAACGAAGTGGTTCAGAAGTTCATCGACCGCTACAGCGGCAAGCTCCGCCGATCAGTAAGTTTCATGCTCGGCGCCAGCAACTTCTACATGCCCATCTTCGAAGAGGCACTGGAAGCCTACAACCTGCCACTGGAGCTGAAGTATCTGCCGGTAATCGAGTCGGCACTCAACCCTAAGGCAGTATCCCGCGTGGGAGCCACCGGACTCTGGCAGTTTATGCTCAGCACCGGAAAGCGCTATGGCCTGGAGGTGAATACCCTCTACGACGAGCGCCGCGACCCAGTGAAGGCATCCTATGCTGCCGCCCACTATCTGCGCGACCTCTACAAGATTTACGACGACTGGAATCTCGTCATCGCAGCCTACAACTGCGGACCAGCCAAGGTGAACAAGGCTATCCACCGTGCCAAGGGCGAGACAGACTACTGGAAGATTTATCCATACCTGCCAAAGGAGACCCGTGGATACGTGCCAGCCTTCATCGCAGCCAACTACATCATGAACTATTATTGCGACCACAACATCTGTCCGATGGTAACCGAGTTGCCAATGAAGACGGACACCGTGGAAGTGAACCAGGACGTACATATTGAGCAGATAGCCAAGGTGCTGAACATCGACGTAGAGCATCTCCGCAACCTGAACCCACAATATCGCCGCGACATCATCAACGGAAGCCACAAGCCAATGCCTGTACGCCTTCCGGTTTCGCTCATCGGAGCATTCATCGACAAGGAAGACTCTATCTTCAACTACAGAGCCGACGAACTGCTCGTGAAGCGTGATGTGGTGGATGTGAACGATGACGAGCCAAGCTACAGCCGTTCTTCACGCAACAGCCGTTCACGCAGCAGCGTTTCATCATCACGCAGCAGCCGCAACAGCAAGTCGGGCAGCCGCAACAGCCGTGGAAAGAAGGGTAAGAAAAACAGCAAGAGCAAGGGCGAAAAGAGCGTAACCATCAGAAGAGGTGATACACTGTCGGAGATTGCAGCTCGCAACGGAACCACCGTGAAGAAACTGCGTAAGCTCAACAAGATTTCCGGCAACAGCATCCGCGCCGGAAAGAAGCTGAAAGTAAAGTAATCACATAAGAATAGGAATAACCATTCTTATTGGATTAGAGATAACTATTAAGATTAGAAATAACTATTCTTACATTATTAATATATAACTGGAGGGTACGATTATGGACGACCAGAACTTGAAAGACCTAGAAAGAGAGCAAGCCGACAACAAACTGATAGGCGATGCCTTTCAGCATTTGCTCGACACCTACCTCAGCTCGCGACATCGCAAAAAGGTAGATATTGTGACCAAAGCCTTCAACTTCGCCCGACAGGCGCACAAAGGAGTGCGCCGTCTTTCGGGCGAACCCTATATCATGCACCCTATCGCCGTGGCCCAGATAGCCTGCGAGGAAATGGGACTCGGTTCTACCAGCATCTGTGCAGCACTGCTGCACGATGTGGTGGAAGACACCGACTACACCGTAGAAGACATCAGCAACATCTTCGGCGAAAAGGTTGCCCAAATCGTTGACGGACTCACCAAAATCAGCGGTGGTATCTTTGGAGACAAGGCTTCGGCACAGGCAGAGAATTTCAAGAAACTCCTGCTCACCATGAGCGACGATATTCGAGTGATTCTCATCAAAATCTGCGACCGACTGCACAACATGCGCACGCTGGAATCACAGCCTGCCAACAAGCAGTATAAGATTGCCGGCGAAACCTTATACATTTATGCACCGCTCGCCAACCGACTCGGACTCAACAAAATCAAGACCGAGCTGGAGAACCTCAGCTTCCGCTACGACCATCCGCAAGAGTACGCCAACATAGAGCATAAGCTTGCTGATACCGAAGCGCAGCGTGACACTCTCTTCGCACAGTTTACAGCCCCAATACGCGAAGTGCTCGACAAACTGGGCGTGGAATACAAGCTCAAGGCACGCGTGAAGAGCCCTTATTCCATTTGGAATAAGATGCAGAACAAGCACGTGACATTTGATGAAATCTACGACATTCTCGCCGTCCGCATCATCGTGACGCCAAAGGTGCGAGCCAACGAAGTGAACGAATGCTTCAACGTGTATGTGGCAATCAGCCAGATATACAAGAGTCACCCCGACCGCCTGCGCGACTGGCTCAACCATCCGAAGGCAAACGGCTATCAGGCCCTGCACGTAACCCTGATGAGCAAGCAGGGACGATGGATTGAAGTTCAGATCCGTTCCGACCGCATGGACGAGGTGGCAGAAAAGGGATTCGCAGCCCACTGGAAATACAAGGAAGGCGGCGAATACACGGAAGACGAAAACGAACTGAACGACTGGCTCAGCACCATCAAGGAAATCCTCGATGACCCACAGCCAGACGCCATGGACTTCCTCGACGCCATCAAGCTTAACCTCTATGCATCAGAAATCTTCGTCTTCACGCCTAAGGGTGAAATCAAGACGATGCCAGCCAACTGTACGGCACTCGACTTCGCCTTCCAGATACACACCTTCCTGGGAAGCCACTGCATCGGAGCCAAGGTGAACCACAAGCTGGTGCCTCTGAGCCACAAGCTCAACAGCGGCGACCAGGTGGAGATTCTTACCTCCAAGAGTCAGCACGTGCAGCCCGACTGGGTGAACTTCGTCAGCACCGCCAAGGCAAAGAGCAAGATTATGGCAATATTGCGCCGCGACTCACGAGAAGTTCAGAAGAAGGGTGAGACCATCCTTACCGACTGGCTCAAGAAGAACAACATGGAGATGACCAACTCCATCGTGGACAAGCTCTGCGACTTCCACAACATTCAGAAGCACGAAACCTTCTTCCAGTCTATCGGCGAGCATTGCTTGATACTGGGCGACAAGGATCTCGACGAACTGCAGGGCAAGAACAAGAAGCCAAAGCAGACTGCAGGTTGGCGTAATTTCATCCCATTCCTGGGTAGAAACAAGAGTAAGGAAGAAACTGAGGGAACCGTAAAGCCTCAGGAACTCTTCGTGGTGGGCAAGGACTTCAACAAGAAGAAGCCACTCATCCTGACTGAGGAAAACATCAACCAGTTTATCTTCCCATCCTGTTGCCACGCTATCCCAGGCGATGACATCATGGGATTCATCGACAATAAGAACCGTATCGAGATTCACAAGCGTTCCTGCAACATTGCAGCCAAACTGAAATCAAGCTACGGCAACCGCATCGTGGATGCCAAGTGGGATATGCACAAGCAGATGCTCTTCGATGCAACCATCGAAATCAAGGGTATCGACCGCAAGGGCATGCTCCTCGACGTGAGCAAGATTATCAGCGACCAGCTGGGCATCAACATCCACAAGCTCACCATCAGCAGCGACAACGGTATCTTCGACGGAACCATCGAACTGCGTATTCACGACCGTGAGGAAGTGAAGGTGATTATGGATAAGCTCAGAACCATAGAGGATCTACAGGAAGTGCAGAGAATCCTGTAATTTCTAAAGACAGGAGATTTTTGAGTTAGAAATTATCAATCAAGATAATATAAGATAACATAAGTAAGGAGTTGGGAGTTTACTCTTCTAACTCCTAACTTATATATAAACTACAATCTTTAAAACAAATGAAACAGATTTTCTTATCAATTATGATGATGTTGACGATGCTGCCTCTAGCAGCCGCCAACAAGTATGACAACCCAGACACCCTGGTAGTATCCCGCGACGGAACAGGCGAATTCCGCACCATCGATGAAGCCATCGAAGTGTGCCGCGCCTTCATGGACTACACCAAGGTAATCTATGTAAAGAAGGGAGTTTACAAGGAGAAGCTCATCATCCCAACCTGGCTCACCAACATCACCATCTGCGGTGAAGACCGTGACCAGACCATCATTACCTGGGATGACCACGCCAACATCCTGATGCCTATCGGCGGTCTCGACTCCGAGGCAGCAGCCAAAGGCAAGAAGATGGGCACCTTCCGCACCTACACCCTCAAGGTGCAGGGAAATTATATCACGCTGAAGAATATCACCATCGAAAACAACGCCGCCAAACTGGGACAGGCAGTTTCGCTCCACATCGAAGGCGACCATATTCTGGTGCAGAACTGCCGACTCCTGGGAAATCAGGATACAGTATATACAGGAAGAGCAGGCTCTCGCATCGCCTTCTACGACTGCTACATTGAGGGAACCACCGATTTCATCTTCGGTCCTAGTCTGGCATGGTTTGAGAATTGCGAGATTCACAGCAAGGCCGACAGCTACATTACAGCCGCATCAAGCCCAGCCGGTCAGAAATACGGCTATGTATTCAACAAGTGCAGATTAACAGCCGCCGATGGTGTAAGCAAGGTTTATCTGGGCCGTCCTTGGCGTCCGTTCGCCAAGACGCTCTTCATGAATTGCGAAATGGGCAGCCATATCCGTCCCGAGGGTTGGCACAACTGGAACAACCCTAAGAACGAAGAAACGGCAGAATATAGCGAGTACAAGAACCATGGTCCAGGTGCCGCCACCAAGGGCAGAGTAGCCTGGAGCCATCAGTTGAGCAAGAAAGAGGCAAGCAAGGTTACTATCGCCGAGGTTTTCGGCGAAGAAGCGTGGTAAACCCAGCCTGTTTTAAACCAGTCCATCGAGCTGCTTCTTGAGCTCCTTAAGCTGGTCTCTCACAGATATCAGGGTGTCGAGAACGTCAGACGACTTCTCGGCACCCGTTCTGTTTTGATTCAGATACTTACGTGCCGCAGCAATCTTGAAGCCCTTCACCTTGATGAGGTTGTAGATGAGCTTCACCTGCTCAATATCCTTCTCGGAATACTGGCGCACCTTGTTGGCAGAAACCTTCGGACGGAGGAACGGAAACTCCTTCTCCCAATAACGGAGCGTAGACTCACTTACGCCCACTTCCTCAGATACTTCCTTGATAGAATAGTACAATTTTACGTTTTTATCTGTATTTAATGCCATTTTTCCTAACTTTAAATTCAAAAATAATTAATTTAGTTGCAAAATTAAACAATTCTTCTTATCTTTGCAAAGATTTTCGGAAGAAAATGCCCTAAAGGGCAAAAATAATTCAAAGAGAGGACTTCCAATCCCCTTCTTAAAACGAGAAATTGAAATTAAAAGATAAATATAAAAAGATATGATGACAGCTAATGAAGTGCGCGAATCCTTCAAGAAATTCTTCGAAGGTAAGGGCCACAAAATTGTTCCATCAGCACCTATGGTTATCAAGGATGACCCAACGCTGATGTTTACAAACGCTGGTATGAACCAGTGGAAAGACATCATCCTCGGTACTAAAGACCCTGGCAAGGATGTTCGTCGTGTTGATACTCAGAAATGTCTCCGTGTAAGCGGTAAGCACAACGACCTCGAAGAGGTAGGTCATGACACTTACCACCACACCATGTTCGAGATGCTCGGTAACTGGAGCTTTGGCGACTACTTCAAGGAGGGCGCCATCGATATGGCTTGGGAATACCTGACTGGAGTTTTGAAGCTCAATCCTGCTGACCTCTATGTTACCGTGTTCGAGGGTAGCAAGGAGGAAGGTCTGGAACGCGACAACGAGGCTGCAGGTTACTGGGCTAAGCACGTGCCAGCCGACCACATCATCAATGGTAACAAGCACGACAACTTCTGGGAGATGGGCGATACAGGTCCTTGCGGTCCTTGCTCAGAGATTCACGTTGATTCTCGTACTCCAGAGGAGAAGGCTCAGGTGCCAGGCCGTGAGTTGGTGAACAAGGATAACCCTCAGGTCATCGAAATCTGGAACATCGTGTTCATGCAGTACAACCGCAAGGCTGACGGTTCTCTCGAACCACTCCCAATGCACGTTATTGATACAGGTATGGGCTTCGAGCGCTTGGTTCGCATGTTGCAGGACAAGCACTCTAACTATGATACAGATATCTTCCAGCCAATCATCAAGGAAATCGAGGCTATCTCTGGCAAGAAGTATGGCTTCACTACTCCTACTGGTGAGAATGGCGAGGGTAAGGATGAGCAGGAGAAGATCGACATCGCAATGCGTGTATGCGCCGACCACCTCCGTGCCGTAGCCTTCTCTATCGCCGATGGTCAGTTGCCAAGCAACGCCAAGGCTGGTTATGTAATCCGCCGTATCTTGCGCCGTGCCGTACGTTACGCATACACATTCCTCGGTCAGAAGCAGGCATTCATGTACAAGCTCGTCAATGTTTTGGTAGAGCAGATGGGTGCAGCCTTCCCTGAGTTGCCAGCTCAGCAGGAACTCATCACCCGCGTGATGAAAGAGGAAGAGGATTCATTCCTCCGCACCTTGGAGAAGGGTATCAACCTCCTCAATGGCGATATGGACGAGCTCAAGGCTCATGGCGAGACTCAGCTTGATGGCGTAAGCGCATTCCGCCTCTTCGATACATACGGTTTCCCTCTCGACCTTACAGAGCTCATCTGCCGTGAGAATGGTTACACCGTAGATGCAGCAGGCTTCGACGAGGAGATGAAGAAGCAGAAAGAGCGTGCCCGCAATGCTGCTGCCGTAGAGAACGGCGACTGGGAAGTTTTGAAGGAAGGCGACCAGAACTTCGTGGGTTACGACTATACAGAATATGAGTGCCACATCCTGCGCTACCGCAAGGTGACTCAGAAGAAGAACTCTTTCTATGAGTTGGTACTCGACAACACTCCATTCTATGGTGAGATGGGTGGACAGGTTGGCGACAAGGGTGTGCTCGTTAGCGAGGATGAGACCATCCAGGTTATCGACACCAAGCGCGAGAACAACCAGAGCATCCACATCGTAAAGGAGTTGCCAAAGGATGTAAACGCTGATTTCATGGCTTGCGTAGATATCGAGAGCCGCGAGGGAAGCGCTGCCAACCATACAGCAACCCACTTGCTCGACTACTGCCTGAAGCAGGTTTTGGGCGAGCACGTAGAGCAGAAGGGTTCTTATGTAGATAAGGATACATTGCGTTTCGACTTCTCTCACTTCCAGAAGGTAACTGATGAGGAGCTCCGCAAGGTAGAGCGTATGGTAAACGAGATGATCCGTGCCGACTATCCATTGGATGAGCACCGCGATACTCCTATCGAGGAGGCTAAGGAGCTTGGCGCTATCGCCCTCTTCGGCGAGAAGTATGGCGACAAGGTTCGCGTGGTTCGTTTCGGTCCATCTGCTGAGTTCTGTGGTGGTATCCACGCCAAGAGCACCGGTAAGATTGGTTTCTTCAAGATTATCTCTGAGAGCAGCGTAGCAGCCGGCATCCGCCGTATCGAGGCTTTGACAGGCAAGGCTTGCGAGGAGGCTATCTACGGCTTGCAGGATACCATCGTAGCCTTGAAGGGCTTGTTCAACAATGCCAAGGATCTTGAGGGTGTTATCAGAAAGTACATCGACGAGCACGATGCCTTGAAGAAGGATGTTGAAAAGTTCCAGGCTCAGGCTGTGGAGCGTGCCAAGGATAAGCTCGTAGAGAATGCAAGAGAAATCAACGGCGTGAAGGTTGTTACAGCCGTATTGCCAATGGAGCCAGCAGCTGCCAAGGATTTGGTATTCAAGGTTCGCGAGGCATTGCCAGAGAACATGATCTGCGTAGTAGGTTCTTACTTTAACGATAAGCCTATGCTCAGCGTGATGTTCAGCGATGATATGGTAAAGGATCACGGTTTAAACGCTGGTAAGATGATTCGCGAAGCTGCCAAGTTGATTCAGGGTGGCGGTGGCGGTCAGCCTCACTATGCTCAGGCTGGCGGTAAGAACAAGGACGGCTTGAGCGCTGCAGTAGATAAGGTTGTAGAGTTGGCTCAGCTGTAATAAGCTTCCACAAATGAATATATGATAGAGTTATCTTAACTCTTATATATATAATAAGATATAAAGGGTTGCAATCCATCTTTTCGAGGATTGCAACCCTTTTTCAGAATGGAGCAAAGAACAATAAAACAAGTTGCGATTTCTGTTATAGCGTTAATTTCTTCCGAATTTCAGGTATAAAGTTTATTGAAGAAAACCCGTACTTTTGCAGAAGATAAGCAGCACCTCAGCAATTAAATATACTAACGCCCCTTACGTTATTACAGACCCTATCTGTTTGTCACTTACCGCCTATCTTCCTGCCGGTCAGTGCGTTACAAATAAACATTAAAACCTCTCAGGTCGAATCCGTCGGAACGATATAATAGCTTCTTAAAACTGAATAACTGAATACTGAACACGCAAAAGAAAATCATCTTGCACCACATACTATGTACTAGTACTAGTACTATCTTTCCCCTGATGCTTCTATGATACCCAGGGCGCATGGTGCCTAAGAGGTTATTCAGTATTCAGTATTCAGTTTTTTTCGCGATAGTTACCCTTTCTATGGTTATAAATTGTAAGTAGTTATTTTATATTATATATATATATATATTTATATATAATATACTATCTATACAGAGAGTGGTAACAACAGCGAAAAAAACTGAATACTGAATACTGAATACGTTTCCCGTAATCGGGTATTACTTCGTAACACACTGATTTATAACGCAAAACATAATTTTTCACACTCCAAAACATAGAGATGCGCTCCCTAAAACATAGAGTTAGTCTTTCTAACTAAGTTTCAAATCGTAAGTGTTTTGCTGAAAATCGCTCCTTATCACATGCTAAAATTTGGCAGATACAGAAAATCATCGTATCTTTGCACCAGCAATCGAAGGAACAGCCAATCGTGCCGAAAACCGGTCATAATAGAAGACCGCAGCGGAACTTAAATGATGACAGGCGCCGGTCATCAATGAAGACCCGAAATCGGGGCAATAAGGATCGGTTTCCTCCCTCTCCTCGATAGTGGCATTGAAGGCTTCTCTGCCGAAAACATTAATTGGATAAAATAAGCGTGGAAATGAAATATGGCAGAATGGAATAAACTGCGATAAAGGTAATATCTTCCGAAAACCAGGTATAAGCTCTTTAGAAGAATATGCGTATCTTTGCACCAGTTTTTAATCATCAAACAAAAAA
>CAKQCH010000067.1:0-14434 GCA_934216735.1 uncultured Prevotella sp. | reverse complement strand
TTCCTCTATGCCTACATGCCTGTGGCTGATGTCACCGACTATCCTACCAGCTTCTTCCTGGAGAATGTGCGCACCAGTTTCGAGGCACGCAACCAGATGGCTTGGGGTAATAAGGTACCAGAGCTGCTCTTCCGTCATTTCGTTCTGCCTGTCCGCATCAACAATGAGAACCTGGATAATTCACGCATGGTGTTCTTCAAGGAATTGAAGGAGCGTGTAAAGGGATTGGGAATGAAGGAAGCCATCCTCGAGGTGAACCACTGGTGTCACGAGCTGGTAACTTATCAGCCTTCCGACGGCAGAACCTCAGCGCCGCTTTCTACCATCCGTTCGGCTTACGGACGATGTGGCGAGCAGAGTACTTTCACCGTGGCAGCCTTGCGAGCCATCGGCATTCCTGCACGTCAGGTTTATACCCCTCGTTGGGCACATACCGACGATAACCATGCCTGGGTTGAGGCTTGGGCAGATGGTACCTGGTATTTCCTCGGTGCCTGTGAGCCGGAAGCTGTGTTGAATCTGGCTTGGTTTAATGCTCCTGCCTCTCGTGCCATGCTGATGCATACCAAGGCATTCGGCGACTATAATGGTCCTGAGGAAGTGATGCTCCGCACCTCTAACTATACCGAGATTAATCTCATCGACAACTACGGTTCTTCTGCCCGCATCGATTTCTCTATCGAAGATGAAGCAGGCAACCCTGTGGATGGTGCTAGAGTAGATTTCAAGATATACAACTATGCAGAGTTCTGCACCGTGGTAACCAAATATACCATGGCAGATGGAAAGACTTTCCTTTCGGCAGGTAAGGGCGACATGATGATCTGGGCTTCCAAGGGTGGCAAGTATGGCTTTGCCAAGGCATCCTTCGGCAAGGATAAGAACATCGTTATCCGCCTGAATCACGAAGTAGGAGCAGATGCCATGCAGAAGGAAGTATTCTTCCGCGATTCATTTGATATCGTTCCTCCTCCAGAGCGTGTCAATATCCCAGAGGTTTCGCCAGAGGCAAGAGCCAAGAACCTGGAGCGCTTTGCCTACGAGGATTCTATCCGCCACGCTTATCTTGCCACCTTCTATAATAAGGAGAGTGCATTGGCTACCTTGAAGGCCAACAGATTGATAGAGGAGCAGAATATTACCAGAAATGGTGTAACTTTCCTGGCTGCTAAGGGTGAGAAGCTTACTGCATCGGATGCAAACGGGAAAATCTCAGCCAAGGCTCAGAAGATGATAGATTTCCTGGTGGCGTCTAGTGGAAATCACAAGGTTATCCTCAGTTTCCTGGTGCAGCATCAGAATCGTCTGGATAGAGCCATCAACTTGCTCTCTACATTGAGTGCCAAGGACTTGAGAGATATGCAGATGGATATTCTGGAGGATAACTTCAATGCCAAGAGCGATGAGTTATCACCACGTGTGGAAAACGAGATGATTATCACTCCTTTCAAGCAGTTCTTCGAGAAGGAATTTGCCAAGAAGCAGGTGGCATTCAAGAATAATCCTAGTCTCCTGGTAGAGTGGGTGAAGAAGAACATCAGGATTAATCCTGATAAGAAGGCGTTGCAGATAGCTCAGACTCCTATCGGCGTATATCGTTCTCGCCTTACAGACGACCGTTCCCGCAAGGTGTTCTTCGTGGATGTAGCTAGAAGCTTGGGCATTGAGGCTCAGGTGGATGCTGTGACCAAGAAGACTCAATACAAGAACCACAAGGGTGGCGAGTGGATTGATGTAGATTTTGAGAATGCTGCGCAGGAGGCTTCTGCCAAGGGCAAGTTCGTGATGGGATATGCGGATAATGGTGCCGTGGATGATCCTAAGTACTACAGTCACTTTACCATCCATCGCATTAATGCCGATGGTTCAACATCTCTCCTGGAATATCCTGAGGAAGGATGCACCTGGAGCAATACATTTAAGAATGGTGTTGACTTGGATGAAGGCGACTATGCGCTGGTATCAGGCACCAGATTGGCTAATGGTGGCGTGCTTGCAGAAATGCAGATGTTCCACGTAAAGCAGGGGGCTACCACCAAGGTAGAGATGCATTTGCGCAGCTCTGAGACCGAGATTACCGTGAAGGGCAATTTCAATTCTGAGTCGAAGTTCATCCTTTTGCCAAGCAACCAGGAAGTAAGTCTCTTGAGCCAGACAGGTCGTGGTTACTTCGTGATGGGATTGATAGGTGTAGGACAGGAGCCAACCAACCATGCCCTGAAGGACATTGCCAAGGTGGCACAGGTATTTGAAAAGTGGAATCGTCCTATCGTTCTCCTTTTCGAGGATGAGGCTTCTGCCAAGAAGTTCAGAATTTCCGAGTTCCCTGGCTTGCCAAAGAACATCATTTTCGGTATTGACAAGGATGGTTCTTGCCGCAAGGAAGTGGTAGAAAACATGAAGCTTCAGAATAAGAACCTGTTGCCTATCTTCACCATCTCTGATACATTCAATAGGGTGGTATTCCTCTCTCAGGGTTATACCATCGGATTGGGTGAACAGTTGGAATCTGTAATCAGAAAGCTGTGATGTATTCATGGTACTTGAAATCATAAAATAAAAAAGCCCGGGACCTTTCGCCCCGGGCTTCTTCATTTTGTTCCTATTCCTGAATTTTATCGGTAAATCCACTTATTTCTTTACGACAATCGTCTTAATCTCCACCTGCATATCCTTGTCGGCTGTGCGGTTCTTGGAGAGCCATTTCTGGAAATCATCATACTTCAATTCTCTTGGCAATCCTTCCACGGCATTATCTATCGCCTTGATAAAAGGATTAGGAGAGCTGATAATGTAGATATAATTCGTTTCAGATGCCTTATCGCAGGTCATGGTATATTCATCAACATCAGAAGAATTAAACAGCGGCTGAGCCGTTTTCTGGTTGAAGAATACGTAACGTGTATTGGCATCTACCTCCACCTTTCCATCTTTCGATGATTGGTAAGGCAGCAGGCAATAGGCATTCTTGTTGTCATCTATCAGATAGACGGCGAGATAGCCCTTGGTGGCACTCTGGTAAGCCAGATAGAGATCATCTCCGCTCTTGAAGTTTTCACCCTCGTTGCGGTCTTCTATGCCGTTGCAGAGAATCTTTGCCACATAGTTGTTTTGTTTTGCCACAATGGCACGTGCCTTGCCGGTTACGGAGCATTTCACTACCAGCATACCTTGCTCGTAGCTTATCTCATACTTGGGCTCACCGATGGTTTCGAGCCATTCTCCCTTTACGTCGCTGCTGCTCAGCGAGGTGAAGTCGGTATGGGTAGAACCGTTGGTGTTGTTCATCAAGGTGGCATTATGCTGTGCCACCACGGTGCCGAATTCATCGCCCAGTGCCTGAATCTGCGCACGGCTCAATGCCGTTTGTCTGGCTTGCTCTATAGAGACGTTTTCAGGTGCGTGGTAGATGTACTCGCCATGCACCTTTTTAGTCTTCTGGGCATAGCCGGAAGAAGCCACGCCCAGGAGCATACATATTATCAAGAAAATATAATGTCTCATAATTGCTGATTTTAGATATTATCTGCTATGATTACCAGTCACTATTTCTTCAGAGTCATCTCTTTCCATCCTGTAGCAATCCAGGTAGAAGGGGTAGCTGTTGGGGTTTGTACCTTGCGGTTGATAACCACCGATTGCTGCTTCACATTCTCCGAGATGTAGTCGCTCAGTTCGCCGAGGTTCACATCTCCCTTGCTCTCCTGCAGTTTCTTCAGGAGATAGTAGGTGAAGAGTCCATGTCCCTTGGCTGAATATGGGAAGGCGGTCTCGTCGCCCGATGCAGCACTGAATACCACCATGTTGCCACGAGGGTCTTCCTGCTTTGCCTTCAGGGCTACACCACGGGCTGAAGCCAGCATGCCTTCCTCGCGCTTGGAACCGCTGAAGCAGGCATCGAGGAATACTACGATTTCCTTTGCCTTGGTTGAGCCTAACTCTGTATATAGCTTGTTGAGTGAGTAGCAGCCTTCTGTCTGTGTGCCATCGGCATCGGTAGGCAAGAGGTATGCATCCTTGGTTGCCTCGTTTGGAATACCATGTCCGGCATAGTAGAACACGATGTTGATGTCGCCATTGAAGGCGCTTGCGATGTTCTTGATGTCACGGATGGCGCGGAGCATGGTTCCGTAAGAGGCATCGGCATAGTAGCGCACATTTTCGGCAGGCATTCCCAACGTCTTCTCGCAATACTTGGAGAAGGCAAGACCATCGTTCAGTGCCAATGGTACGCCGGCTACGTTGGTGTAGTTCTGGTTGGCGATAACCACGGCAAAGGTCTTGTTGTTGGTTGTTGGATTCTCTGGAATGTTCTCATCCACATCCGATGTTCCCAACTTCACGTTCTGCTGCTGTATGGTCTGCTTATTGGCATTGCTGGTATTGGCTGCCAACATTCCTGCATTGATAGGGTCGAAGTGTACTTCTACGTTGGTGGCTGTGTAGTTGAGCGCAGCTGCGTTATCGTAGTGATATTCCTTGCCCGATGGGGTGATGATGGTGAGCTGGGCGAGTGCCAGATGATCCTTGTCGATGAAGTACTTAGGATTCTTAAACTGCATTCCGTTCCAGTTGGAAGCGAAGATGCGTGCCTCGTTGTTGCTTCTTGGCACCGGAACCACCATTTCACCAACGTCTGGTGATGTTACCAGGAACACTTCGTGGTCTGCATCGTATGGCTTCAATTCCAGATGGCGCAGGTTTACTCTCGATTCATACTTGCTGATGTATTCCTGCTGAGCCAGTTTCTGCATCTCCTGAATCTTGGCGTCGCGGTTCTTTTCGGTCATGCGGGCACGATATTCATCCAGGGTTTCGTAGCTGTCTTTCTGCTGCCACTTGTCGATGCGGTTCTCGATGAATGGAATGGCGAATGCTGAATATGCTGGGATTCCCTTTTCTTCTTCTTTGGCCTGTGAGTCGCCGTCTATGCTCTGTTGCTGTGTGGCAACGGCTGCAATGGATGGTTTCACTTCGCCATTGAACTCTATGAGTTGAGGAATGAAGTTTGATTCTATCTTGCCTCCACCCAATGATGCCAACTTGTTGTTGATGATGTTGAAGTTTTCCTTGTCGCCGATACAGTTGTATGCCACGGCGAGTGCCTGGGTATATTTCAGCGACAGCGGGTCGCTGATGATGATATTCTTGAGATGGCCCACGGCATAGGTGAAGTATTCCTTAGACGTTTCCTGCAAACTCTTGATATGTGGATCTTTCTCCTTCAACTCCAGAGTCTTGTTGTAGTTCTGTACACCAATGTTGTAGTTGTTGATGGCGAGATGTTTCAACACATCAAGTGCCTTTGGATGAACCACTTGCAGTTTCTTGTAGATATCCAGCGCCTGCTCGAAGTTGTGTCCTTCTTCATAAAGCTTTCCTTGGATATTGAGTAGGGTTTCATCATCAGGACGAAGGGCAAGACCCTTGCCCACGAACTTCTGCAGGTTGGCATTGTCCTTGTGGTCAATGCACAGGTTCACTGCCGACGATACGATGTCATAGTCGGTAGGATAGTTATCTGATGCCTGCTCCAATGTGATGACGGCAAGCTGGTATTTGTTTGACTGGGCGCATGCCTTGATCAGGTTCATGAATACCGACTTGCGATACTTTTCGTCGCCTGAGCGGAGATAGGCTTGCAGATATGGTATGGCTTCCTCATACTGTCGGCGGTTTACCAGGTTGGCAGCTGCGAAGTATGAGAGCTGTGAATATGCGTTTTGAGTAGTGTATCCCCCATCAGCAAAGTCTGGTAAGCTGACTACATCTACGTAGGCACGCGCAAACTTGATGGCATTTCCTACGCTTTGGTTGTTGCTGTTGTAAGCAGCCGCATTAGGCAGGAATGGGATGAGATTCTTCATGTTGTATATCGCCTGTGTATATTCGGCGCTAGTCTTCTCTGAGTGAGTGACTATGGCATAAGTTGCTGTATAGCAACGGTAAAGTGCGTCGTACATCTGAGTCTTGTCGCCATCCTTGTTGGCTATCTGCACAAACTCTTTGTACGCCTCATTAGATTCAGTTATCGTCTGGGCAGCCAGTTTGCTGCCCGACGATAAGAGTAATATAGATATTGCAATAAATATTTTCTTCATTATAATTATATAATATGTATAATATCATTAAGAATGCATTAATTGCATTTTAATTAGGTTTCAGCCTCATTCTTGGAAAATGGTTTATGGCAATAATCCTAGAATGCGTTGATGAAGGTGAACTTCACACCGATGCGGCGGTATTCGCCACCCTTGTTCTCTGAAACCTCAATGTAAGTGTCGTAGTCGGCTTTCATCTTCTGGAGTTCAGGAATGTTTTGCTCCATGTAGTTCTTCACGCCCATGGCGCGCAAGTAAGCCAACTGCTCGTTCTGGCTGATACCGGTAGCCTTGGTCACGGTGATATTGCTCAACTCACCATTCTTGTGAACAGGCTCCTGATCAAAGTCTCCGTAGCAGCCGTCGTATGCCACGGTGCGGCTGAATGGCAAGGCGTCAGCCATACCGGTAATCTGCACCTTCACCTGCTTTCCTGCTACCATATACTTGGAGAAGTCTTCTTCGAGAGCCTTCTTCACAATGGCGAGCATAGCCTGTGCTGCGTTGGATTCTTCTGCCTTGAATTTGCCTGGTGCAAAGTCATCCTTTGCAGAGAATGCCTCGTCAACAGTATAAGATACATCCACATCATAGTTGAAGATGTTCTTACCCGATGCATCTGTGCCGTTTACCACCTTGGTATGTACATCAATCTTGGTATGGTCGGAGATGACGTTCTGCTCCTGGGCGTTCTTCAAGATCTTGTTCTTGATTTCCTCCAGCTTCAGCTCTTCCATCTTGGCACCTTGCAACTGCTCGAATGGAACGAAGTTGTCGTCTGATTCCAAGAAAGCCAGCGACTTACGCTCGGTATTGTCGAACACGTACTTCTTTCCTGTCTTCTTGTTCACAACCTCGGTATAGACAAGCTCGAATTCGTCCTTATCGTTTAAGCCGTACTTGGTGTTGGTGAATTCCAGGTTGCTTACGTCCATGCCTTCCAATTCGCTTGCAGGCACGGTCAGGTAAATACTTGGCATGTTGTTGAAATCGAGGGTCAACATGTTCATGTCGGCGTTGTAGTTACCGAGTTTCACGTCTGATGATGTCAGCAGATTCTCAGCCATGTTGGTAGCAATTTCTGTCTCGAAGAGGCGCATCTGGTTGAGTCGGGTCTGCTCGTTGACACGTACCTTGTAGTCGTCGAGCGACTCACCGTCCATCTGCTTCATCCACTCGTCCATGCGGCTGTTCAACTCATCCTTCAGTTTTTCCTGACGGTTAGGAGAGAGGAAGCCCACAGGGGTGAATGTGATACCGTTGCTGGTGGCATAAACAAGATAGAACTCGTTCTTCACATTCTTTGTGAAGTTGATATACTTGATGCCGGCATCTTTGGCGTCAATGTATTGGCGATCATCGTCGTTGAGCAGGTTGAGGAGTGCCACGCGCTGTTCACCGGTAACGATAGCCAGGTATTTGTTCTCAGGGTGGAAGTAGCACTTTTCGGCGATGCCCATAGCATCAAAATGCTTGCTCACCTTGAATGTCTTAGTATCATATACATCGCAGGTTCCATCTGCTGTGAGTACAGCCATCTGCTTGCTGTTGGAAGAGAAGGCAATGTCCTTCAGTTCAGCCTTCAGGTTGATGGTGGTTCTCACGCTCTGGTTCTCCATGTTGATGACCTGTATCTTGTTTGCGGAGCTAGCTATGAGGAAGAATCCGTTAGGGCTTGCATCAAGGCGAGATGCTGTCTCGTTTACATCGAAGTTCTTAACCTCCTGTGTCTTGCGGGTGGTGTAGATATGAATCTTCTTGTCAGATCCCATCACATAGAGGAATTTGGCATCTGGAGAATAGCAGATGGCAAGCGGTTTGAACAACTTAGTGGTTCCTACTTTTCCCTGTCTTGTATCCTTATAGATGAGGCTGTATACATCTACGCTGTTCTTATCTTTCTTGTTGTCGATGAAGGCGTAAGATGTGCCTGAAGGATTGATGCGAAGTGAGCTGATCTTATTACCGGCAAACATAGGGTAGTTACGCATGTTGAAGATTTCTCCACCATGGTAATAGTAGTAGCCGCTATAATAGTTGGCAAAACCGTCGGCTGTATTGCTTAATTTTACTTTTGTATCATGGGGTTTAGGAGTCTCGGCCTCCTGTGCAGAGAGGCCGAGTGTACATCCTAACAACCATGCTATTGCAAATGTTGTTTTTTTCATTATCTACTTATTTTGTTCCCAAAACGTTATCAAGTTTCTTGTGCAGCTCGCTGCTCTCGTTTTCGAGGCTCTGGCGGATAGCCTGCTTAGCTGCAGCCTTAGCCATCTCTCCGTTGTAAGCGATGCGTACCAGCACCTCCTTGTTCTTGTTCTTCAAGGTGCGGAAGCACTCTACCACGGTGATGGTTCTACCGATGCTCTGTACGATGAGGCTCTTGCTGGCCATGATGCTCTTGGTTACGGTGACTGCTTCTTCCAAAGCGAGCTGCTGGGTAGCCACAGAATTATCTACAAGGGCAGAAACTTCTGTCTGAACCTGTGCTGCAAGGTTCTGCTTCGCCAATTCCATCGCCTGCATCTTGGCGCCGTCATAGTTCTCGCCAATGCTCATGGCCTCGCCCATCAGGTACTTTGGGTACATAGACTCATCATACTCCATCTGCATGAGGTATGACTTGTCGAGCTGCTTCTCCAGTGGGAGAGCGCCTGGTGCTGTTTGCCAACCTTCCTTCTTCAATTTCTTAGCCTCTTTCTGTGCGGCTTTTGTTGCCTTTGCGTTGAGTTCTGCCTTAGATGCCTTTACAAGTTCTTTACGTTCCTTACGCAAGTCCTTAGTGCTCTGAGATTGAGCTGATACGCTGATAGGTGCTGCCATGAGGCAAAGCAAACCTACTGAGAAAAATAGATGTTTCATGAGCTTGAATTTTTATCATTATTATTATATTACTTTCTGTCCAAAGGCAGAGAATATGAATCTGGTATACTTGATGTATTGAGGTCCTTTTTTCTCTTTGATGCCTCTGCCTGATAGATTCTTGCGACAAATTTACAAAAAAAATAAGAAAGGAGGAACCTTTTACGTAAAAAAATGCTGCCAAAGGATAAAAAATATACCTTTTGCAGCATTTTGATGCTCTTTTGTATTAATTTAATGTGCTTCAAGCCAGTTTTTGCCCCAACCGGCATCTGCCACCAGTGGCACGCTGAGCTTGTAGGCATTCTGCATTTCTTCTACCACAATCTTCTCCACCTGTTCTTTCTCTTCAGGATAGACAGAGAAGTTGAGCTCGTCGTGCACCTGGATGATCATCTTACTCCTGATGCCTTCTTTCCTGAAGCGGTTGAAGATGCGTACCATCGCCACCTTGATGATGTCGGCCTCAGAACCCTGGATAGGGGCATTGATGGCATTGCGCTCGGCGAATCCTCTCACGGTGCCGTTCTTGCTGTTGATATCCGGCAGATAGCGGCGGCGGTGGAAGAGGGTTTCGGCGTATCCCTTGGCTCTTGCCATCTCCTTCGATTTCTCCATATAGGCTTGAACGCCTGGGAAGGTGCGGAAGTAATCTTCTATGATTTGCTTCGCTTCCTTGTTCTCGATGTTCATGCGTTGGGCAAGACCGAAGGTGGTGATACCGTAGATGATACCGAAGTTGGCGGTCTTTGCCTTCTTTCTCTGGGCATCGGTCACGTCCTTGATGTCTTCGTGCCAGATCTTGGCTGCTGTGGCGGCGTGGATATCCGAACCTTCGCGGAATGCCTCTACCATGTTGGCATCTTCGCTCAAGTGTGCCATGATGCGAAGCTCTATCTGTGAGTAATCCGCAGAAAAGAATAGACATCCTGGCTCTGGGATGAAACATCTTCTTATCTCCTTGCCATCGTCATCTCTCACAGGAATGTTCTGCAGGTTCGGATCGCTTGAAGAGAGACGGCCTGTGGCTGTGATGGCTTGGTTGAACGATGCGTGAATATGACCGGTTCGAGGGTTGATAAGCTTTGGAAGAGCATCGATATAGGTGCCAAGAAGCTTCTTCAATCCTCTGTAGTTCAATATCTCATCGATGATAGGACTCTTGCTGCGCAACTGCTGCAATACTTCTTCGCTCGTTACATACTGTCCCGTCTTTGTTTTCTTCGGCTTTTCCACAATCTTCATCTTTCCGAAGAGAATTTCTCCTACTTGTCGAGGAGAAGAGATGTTGAAAGATTCGCCTGCCAACTCATAGATATGATGTTCGATTTCTGTAAGACGATTGGTAAGATTATTGGAAGTATCCTTCAATGTTTCTGTATCAATGCACACACCGTTCATCTCCATGTGGGCAAGCACCGGAACCAATGGCATCTCTACATTCCAGAACAGGTCCTCGCATTCTATCTCCTTGAGCTTTGGTTCGAGCACATTCTTCAATCTCAATGTGATGTCGGCATCCTCGGCTGCATACTCGTAAACTTCAGATGGAGCAAGGTCGCGCATCGACTTCTGGTTCTTCCCCTTCGGACCTATCAGTTCCTCGATGTGAACCGTCTGGTAGTTGAGGAAGACTTCGGCGAGATAGTCCATGTTGTGATAAAGCTCTGGCTGGATGATGTAGTGGGCGAGCATCGTATCAAACATCTTTCCCTGTATCTCCACACCATAGTTCATCAACACCTCGTAATCGTACTTGATGTTTTGTCCCACTTTCAGGATTTCCGGGTTCTCGTAGAGCGGTTTGAATATGTTTACGATTTTTAAGGCTTCTTTACGATTTGCTGGAATTGCTACGTAGAATGCCTCTTTCTCCTCAACAGCAAAGCTCAAACCCACCAATTCTGCGTCGATGGCAGAGGTAGAAGTGGTCTCTGTATCTAAACTGAGAATCTGTTTTGTAATCAAATAGTCATAAAGATTTCTTGCATCTTCTTCTGTTTCAATGAGTTTGTATGTATGAGATACCGTTTTAATGGTCTCAAAACTCGTGTTTTTTTGCTCATCCTGTACATCGCTTGGCTGTGCGCCAAATAAATCGAGCTCTCCTGTAGGGTTTGTTTGCACCTTTTGAGGTTTTTTAAGAACTCGGTTGGCGAACGACTTAAACTCCAATTCGGTGAAGATTTCGTCTAGTTTGGCGTTGTCTGGCTCAGTCAACTTCAAGTCATCCATCTTCACATCCACAGGAACATCAGTTCTGATGGTTGCCAGGGTCTTCGACATCTTGATATCTTCCACGGCACCTTCCACTTTTTCGCGAAGCTTGCCCTTCACTTTTGCAGAGTTTTCAATCAAGCCTTCTACGCTGCCAAACTCGCCAATCAGTTTGATGGCAGTTTTCTCTCCAACGCCTGGGCAGCCAGGGAAGTTATCGGCAGAGTCACCCATGAGAGCTAAAAGATCGATGACCTGGAGTGGGGAAGAGATACTGTATTTTTCTTCAATCTCTTCAACACCCAGCTTTTCGTAACCACCTCCATGGCGAGGTCGGAACATGAAAACATTGTCACGAACCAACTGCGCATAGTCCTTGTCTGGAGTAAGCATATAGGTTTCTATACCCTTTTCTCCAGCTTTCAAGGCAACGGTACCTATGATGTCATCCGCCTCGAAACCATCTACCTGGAGGATAGGAATATGGTATGCTTCGAGGATGCTTTTGATGATAGGCACCGAGAGTTTGATGTCTTCCGGAGTCTCTTCTCGCTGTGCTTTGTAAGCAGGAAAAGCCTCATGGCGGAAGGTTTTACCATGGTCGAAAGCTACCGCAATGTGGGTAGGCTTCTCCTTGGTAAGTATTTCATTAAGGGTATTGCAGAACCCCATCACACACGAAGTATTGAGACCCTTCGAATTGATTCGAGGGGCTCTCATAAAGGCGTAATACGACCTATAAATGAGCGCATAAGCGTCTAAAAGGAACAATTTATCCATAATATTCATTTTTATGGTGTAAAATTACTAAAAAAATGCGATATTTCACGAATAATTGATTAATTTTGTATCAAATTTCAGAAATAAAGTAGGTTTAAACGAAAATAATGGACTATTTATCACTTATCAAACAACCGATAGAGGCAGATTTGGCAGATTTCGTAGATTTGTTCAACAAGTCTTTGATGCACAGTGATGGCCTCCTTTCCCAGGTGCTCGACCACATTCGTCAGCGCGCTGGAAAGCGTATGCGCCCTATGCTCATCTTGCTGATGGCACGTAATTTTGGCAAGGTTTCAAGCGTTACTCAACATTCTGCTGTAGGTTTGGAGCTTCTTCATACCGCTTCGCTGGTTCATGATGATGTGGTTGATGAGAGTGGCGAGCGTCGTGGACAGGCGAGTGTGAATGCTACCTATAATAATAAGGTGGCTGTACTTGTGGGCGACTATATTTTATCAACCGCTCTTCTTCATGTATCTTATTCTCATTCAGAAGAGATAGTTCGCTATTTGGCAGAGTTGGGTCGTACCTTGTCGAATGGTGAGATTCTCCAGTTGAATAGCATCAGCAATGAAGAAATATCAGAAGAGATTTATTATGAAGTAATTAATCAGAAAACCGCCGCTCTCTTCGAGGCTTGTGCAGGTATTGGTGCGTTATCGGCCAATGCATCTGCCGTAGAGGTTACTGCAGCCAAGCGATTTGGCCAGAATCTCGGCATCATTTTCCAGATTCGTGATGACATCTTCGATTATTATGATTCCAAGGAGATTGGTAAGCCAACGGGCAACGATATGACCGAGGGAAAATTGACTCTTCCTGTTATCTATGCGCTCAAATCAACGGGCGATGAGGAGATGATGAAGCTGGCGAGAAAGGTGAAATCCCGTGAGATTTCTCCAGAGGAAATCGCTCAGTTGGTGGCTTTTACCAAGGAGAATGGCGGCATAGAATATGCTGATAAGCGTATGTGGGATTTCCATGCCGAGGCGATGAATTTCCTCGATACATACGTGGAGGATAAGGATGTATATAATGCCTTGAAGGCATATTTGGATTTCGTAATTGAAAGAAAAGCGTAATAAATAAAAAGAGGGTGTGTCATAAGCTCATGACACACCCTCTTTTGCTTCTGTATTCTATTGATTATAATATATTTCTCTTAGAAATACTTGATTTCCTTACCCAGAATTTCGCTCAAGAGAAGGTTGGTAAGGCGCGATGTGCCGAGGCGCAACCACTCGTTTGTCAACCACTTTTCGCCCAAAACTTCCTTCACGATGGTGTAGTAAACCACTGCGTCGTGAACGGTATTGATGCCGCCGGCAGGCTTGAAACCAATCTGAATACCAGTCTTCTCGTAGTAAGCCTTGATGGCCTGGCACATTACGTAAGCAGCCTCTGGAGTAGCTGAAACCTTCTCCTTACCGGTAGAAGTCTTGATGTAATCAGAACCTGCATACATGGCAAGAACAGAAGCCTTCATGATGTTGCTGCAGTTCTTCAAATCGCCTGTTTCCAGGATACACTTCATCTTGTGCTCACCGCAGGTTGCCTTCAACTCCTGAATATCGTCGCAGAGACCCTCGTAATCCTCGCTGAAGAACTTGCCTACAGGCATTACGATATCTACCTCTGTAGCACCATCCTTGATAGCCATGGCTGTCTCGGCAATCTTTACCTCGATAAATGTCTGAGAAGATGGGAAATTACCGCTTACAACGGCGATTTCTACGCCATCAACCTCCAGACTCTGACTGATAAGACCAGCGAAGTTAGGGTAGGTGCATACGGTTGCTACATGAGGAAGCTCAGGATAATCGTGGGCAAACTGGTTTACCTTTTCAATCATCTTCAGGATGCTTTCCTCTGTATCTTCTGTATGAAGAGAAGTCAGCTCGATGCTGCCGAAGAGGAACTTCTTCACCTCCATAGTCTCATTCTCTGCTACCTTCTCATCGAGAATCTTCTTCACTTCTGCTGCGATTTCCTCGTCGTTGAGGTCGCAATTATACTGTTTCAATACAGACAAATACTTGTCGTCCGACTCGCTATACTGTCCCTGCTGTGCAAGAACCTGTTCTTTAATACTGCTCATACTTAATGTTACTTTTTTTATTATTAAAGTTTAGTTATTTATATGATTCCCTCAATTTCGGGTATTTTACTTCCTCAATTTCGGTGTTTTATTCCTTCAATTTCGGATTGTTCTTATGTCTTTCAGCATCCCTTTGGGTCTTCTTGTCGATGCTTTTCTGGAGCTCTTCGGTAAGATCGATACCCGTTTGGTTAGCCAGACAGATGAGAACCCAGAGGACGTCGGCCATTTCCTCTCCTAGGTTAGGCTTTTCGCCCTTCTTGAAGCTCTGGTCGCCGTATGTTCGGGCGATGACACGAGCCAGTTCTCCTACTTCTTCCGTAAGACAAGCCATATTGGTAAGTTCGCTGAAATAGCGAACGCCATATTCCTT
>CAKQCH010000066.1:0-14461 GCA_934216735.1 uncultured Prevotella sp. | reverse complement strand
GTAGTTTACGAAGACAACCATATAATTATCGTCTCTAAGAGAAGTGGTGAAATCGTGCAGGGCGACAAGACCGGCGACGAGCCTCTCTCAGAGACGGTAAAACAGTATATCAAGGAGAAATACCAGAAACCGGGAAATGTATTCCTGGGTGTGGTGCATCGACTTGACCGTCCGGTTTCGGGACTCGTGGTGTTTGCCAAGACTTCGAAGGCACTGAGCCGCCTGAACAACATGTTCAGAGATGGCGAAGTTCACAAGACCTATTGGGCGATTGTGAAGAACATGCCGAAGGAGACCGAGGCGACATTGACCCATTGGATTGTAAGAAACGAGAAGCAGAACAAGAGTTATGCTTACGACCATGAGGTGAAGAACTCGAAGAAGGCGATATTGAAGTATAAGGTGATAGGTCATACCGATCATTATACACTTCTGGAAGTGAACCTGATGACGGGAAGACATCATCAGATCAGATGTCAGTTGGCTAAGATGGGATGCCCTATCAAGGGCGACCTGAAATACGGTTCCCCTCGCAGCAATGCTGACGGCAGTATCTCGCTTCTTTCGCACAGGGTAGAGTTTGTGCATCCCGTATCGAAGGAAACCATCGTGGTGGAGGCTCCTCTGCCAGATGACAACTTATGGAGAGCTATCGCCCCTTGATGAATGTCGGGGGGAGTTAGTTTCTCATGATTCTCACAGAGATGATGGAATCCCTAGGAATTCATCATACTCCAAATACTAACTTGTTGATTCGTTCTGAATATTTTTTGTAAAATAACATGCTTATGAAGAAGTATGCGAAGTGGGTGGGTGTGGCACTTCTGATTCCATTCCTGCTTATCATATTGTTGGCTGTGTTGCTTTACTTGCCTCCTGTACAGAATTGGGCGGTGAAGCAAGTAGCTTCTTATGCTTCTGAATCGACGGGCATGGATATTTCTGTAAAGGAAGTAAAGCTTGTCTTCCCTCTTAAGCTGGGAGTGGAAGGTGTAAAGGTTTTGCAACCAGTCGATTCGCTCAAGAACAGCCCTAACTTAACTTTAAGAAACAGAAAAGATACCGTAGCCGACATCCAGAAGATGGTGGTAGATGTGCAATTGCTGCCCCTCTTCAGTAATCAGGTGATGGTTGATGAGCTGAACTTCACGAAGATGAAGGTGAATACCACCAATTTCATCCACGAGGCCCGGATCAAGGGCGATGTGGGCAAACTCCAGTTGAAGGCACATGGCATAGACCTGGGCAAGGAGAGTGTGAACGTGAACCATGCGCTTATAGCTGATGCCAGACTTTCGGTGGAACTGAGCGATACCGTTCCGCCAGATACCATGCCAAGCAGCAATTACTGGAAGATCAACATACAGCAGCTGAAACTAAAGAACACCGACTTTACCTTACACATGCCTGGAGATACCCTCCAGGTGAATGCTTACATGGGTGATGCGTTGGCTCGCACCACCTATCTCGACCTGTATAAAGGTCTCTACCAGATTAGACATCTGGATTGGAAGAACGGCAGGGTGAACTACGATCAGAATTACGTGCGTCCTGTTTCGGGAATGGACTTCAACCATCTTGCCTTCTCGGATATGGCATTGAAGGCTGACTCCTTCTATTTCTGTGATTCCAAGCTTGATATCAAGATTAAGGAAGCCAAACTGAAAGAGAAGTGCGGCTTGAAGATAGACCAGCTTGCTGGCCGCTTTGTGATGGATTCGTTGAAGATGCAGTTGCTGGATATGGCGCTTCTGACACCGGTTTCCAGCTTGCAGGCTTCCGTAGACATGGATTTGAATGCCTTCGACGAGAAAGCGCCAGGAAAGCTGATGACCCAGGTGAAGGGATCCCTGGGGCGTTCCGACCTTTTCCTCTTCGTGGGTGATGCATTGCCAAAGCCGATGAAGAACCGCTGGCCTTACTATCCGATGAAGCTGGAAGGAACCTTCAGGGGCAACATGCAGCGTGCCTTTTTCTCGGGAGTGAAGATAGATTTGCCAACCGTCTTCCAATTGACCTCTGATGGCGTCATCGCCAATATGCACGATATGGATCGCTTCAAGGCAAACATCAACCTGAAGGCGAAGACCTATAATTTAGGTATGGTTACCGCCATGCTCGACCCGTCGCTGATGCAGAAAATCCGCATACCAAACGGCATCGGCATCCAGGGCAATCTGAAGATGGACGGTACGAAATATGGAGCCAAGCTGGCGCTTACCGAGGGTAGGGGAAGCATGAAGGTGGATGCTACCGTCGATGCCAAGACCCGCAAGGATGGCAGCATCGACATGAATCGCCTGGCTTATCAGGCTAGAATCCATGCACGCAATATTCAGGCGCAGCATTTCCTGCCAAAACAGAAACTCTATACCTTTACCGGAGATGTGGAGGCCAGGGGTATGGGCACCGACTTCCTCTCGCCAAGAACCCGATTGGTGGCAAAGGCGAAGGTAAGCCAGTTGCATTATGGCAAGTATAACCTCCATCATGTATTGGCAGACGCACAGATAGCCAATGGTAAGATTCACGCCAAGCTGGATAGTAAGAACGAACTGCTGGATGGCGTGATTTCGGTAGATGCCCTGGCTAGTACCAAGAAATTGCAGGCTACTTTGGTAGCCGACGTGCGCCATGCTGATATGTATGAGTTGCAGGTTACCAAGAAGCCGGTTTCAGCATCGCTTTGCGGACATATTGATATGCATTCTGACTTGAAGGACAGTCATCAGGTTTGGGCTTTGATGGATGATATCACGATACGTACGCCGGACAGCATCTATCGTCCGGGCGGTATGAATGTGGACATCAAGACCTGCAGGGATACCACCCATGCCATTGCCGCATGTGGCGATTTCCGTCTGAACATGGATGCACATGGTGGCTATGAGAAGCTTCTGGACCAGGTGATGGGATTGAAGAAAGAACTGGTTTCCCAATTCAAGAACCATCATATAGACCAGGTGAAGATTCGAAACAGTTTCCCGCTTGGTCATATCTATCTCACTACGGGTAAGAATAACTTCATCTCGCGCTTCATCCAGTATATGGGATACAACTTCAAGTCGGCGGAGATGGATTTCAATTCTTCTCCTGTAGCCGGACTTGAGGGTTATCTCAACATCGATTCGCTGGTGGCCAGCGGCATGCAGATAGATACCATCCGTGCCACGGTTCATACCCAGTCGGACACCATCCGCTATTCGGCTCGCATACAGAACAACCGTAACAATCCGCAGTATGTGTTCCGTGCCCTGCTGGATGGAGAGGTGCAGGATTTGGGCTCCAACCTGAAGGCACGTATCTATGATGCCAACAACCGCCTGGGAGTGGATGTGGGTCTGGCTGCCATGTTGCAGCCTAATGGTGTGAAGCTTACCCTTATTGACCCGCATCCGGTGTTGGGATACAAGAAATTTACAGCCAATGAGGATAACTATCTGATGTTGGCTGACGATGGCCGTGTATCTGCCAACCTGGTGTTGAGAGGGGCGGGTGGCATGGGTATGCGTGTTTATTCCAACGATGAGAACGAAGATGCATTGCAGGATATCACTGTCAGCATGAGCCAGTTTAATCTCGACAAGGTGCTGAGTGTGATTCCTTATATGCCGGATATTTCGGGTATCATGGATGGTGACTTCCACGTGATACAGACCAAGGATGAGTTGTCGGTATCTTCTAACCTGAAGATAGACAACATGGTATATGAGAAGTGCCCGATGGGCAATGTGGGTTCTGAATTCACCTATATGCCAAAGAGCGACGGATCGCACTATGTGGATGGTATCCTGACCTATAATGGCGAGGAAGTAGCCACGGTTACGGGTACCTACAAGTCAGGAGGCGCAGGCGAACTCGATGCCGAAGTAGGTTTGGAGCGACTGCCTCTGCACTTTATCAACGGTTTTATTCCCGACCAGCTGATGGGCTTGAAGGGATATGGCGAAGGCAAGCTGACCATGAAGGGAGCGTTGAGCAACCTGGATATGGATGGCGAGGTATATCTGGATTCTGCTTATCTGGTGAGTGTGCCATACGGCATCTCCATGCGATTTGCTAATGACCCAGTGCGCATCATCGACAGTAAGCTGCTCTTCGAGAACTTCATGATGTATGCCAACAACGAAAGTCCGCTGAATATTCAGGGCGACCTGGATTTCACGAATGTGGAGAACATGAAACTCAATGTGCGCATGCGTGCCCAGAACTTCCTGCTCATCGATGCCAAGGAGAATGCCCGTTCGGAGGCTTTCGGAAAGGCGTATGTCAACTTCTATGGCAGTATGCAGGGAGCCTTGAACAATCTGAAGATGATGGGTAAGATTGATGTGTTGGGCAAGACCGATATGACCTACGTGCTGCGTGAGTCGGAGTTGACCACCGATACCCAGTTGGAAGAACTGGTGAAGTTCACCGATTTCAAGAGCGGTAAGCAGGTGGTGGTAGCCAAGCCAACCCTGGAGGGTTTCGATATGCTGATGAGCATCTCCATCGATGAGTCTGCCCATATCTTGTGTGCTCTGAATGCAGAGAAGACCAACTATGTGGATTTGTTGGGTGGTGGCGACTTGCAGATGAGATATAATACGGTGGATGGCATCCGTCTGACGGGTAGATACACCCTGAGTGATGGCGAGATGAAATACTCGCTGCCTATCATTCCGCTGAAGACCTTTAATATCCAGGATGGAAGTTACATCCAGTTTACGGGTGACCCATTCAATCCAACCCTGAGCATCACGGCTACGGAGGATATCAAGACCACCGTGAACGAAGGCGAGGGTAGCGGCCGTTCGGTGGATTTCATCTGTGGAGTGAAACTGAGCCAGACTCTGGAAAAGCCGGGCATCCAGTTTATCATCTCCGCGTCGAACGACCAGACCGTGCAGGATGAATTGAATTCGATGAGCGTTGAGGAGCGGGGCAAGATAGCTATCACGATGTTGGCATCCGGCATGTATCTGGCGAGTGGTTCAACGAGTTCGTTCTCGATGAACAGTGCCCTGACTTCCTTCCTCAATTCGGAAATCAACAATATCGCAGGTACAGCCATGCGAAGCATCGGACTCGATGTGGGCATGACGGTGGATAACCAGACCAATGCGGCGGGTTCCGTGCATACCGACTACAACTTCAAGTTTGCCAAGCGATTCTTCAACAATCGCCTGAGCTTTACCGTGGGCGGACAGGTTTCTACGGGAGCCGAGTTGGATAATGCGAATTACAACAAGAACGAATCGTTCTTCAACAATGTCGAGGTGCAGTATCGTCTGAACGAAGGTGCCAGCATGTATGTCCGTGCCTTCTACAACGCCAACACCTACGATTGGCTGGAAGGACAGATTGGCGAATATGGTGCCGGTTTCACCTGGCGCAGAAAGCTCTCGAAGTTCACGGATATCTTCCGTTTGAAGGCAGACAGGCAGGATTCCAACCTCATGCCGAATTCAAGAATGAAGAGGGATTCCGTCAGTAAAGATTCAATTAAAAACAAGTAATCATGAGAAAAGAGAATAGACTTCACCTTATTATATATATGGCAGCATCCACGATGCTGTCATCCCTCCTCTTTACGGGGTGCTCCTCTACGAGTGCCCTGAAGGAAGGCGAGCAGCTTTTTGCGGGATTGAAGCCTATCGAATATACCAACTACGAGGAGAACAGCTATGCCGACTCTGTGAAGGAGGAGATGGAGTATGCCCTGGCATCTGCTCCTACGGGTGCCTTTATGGGTAGCAGCTATTTCCGCACTCCATTCCCGGTGCGCCTGTGGATATGGAATGCTTTCTCGCCATCGGATGATGGACTTTCCAGATGGATAACCAAGGTGTTCGGATCCAAGCCTAAGCTGATGGAGAATGTGAATCCGCAGTTGCGTGCGCAGGTGGCTGAGCACCAGTTAGATAAATACGGCTATTTCAATGGAAAGGTGGATTATGAGGTGCAGACCCAGAGCAATCCGAAGGAGGCAAAGGTGGCTTATAAGGTTGATATGGGCCATCTCTGGCGCCTGGATTCCGTGGCTTATCTCAATTTTCCTGATCATGGCAAGCAGCTCATCGACTCTACCATGGAGCAGGCGGTTATCAGAAAAGGAAGTCCGTTCAATGTCTCGAAACTGGAGCAGGAGCGCCAGCGACTGACCCGACTTTTCCGCAATCATGGCTATTATTTCTATCAGAACAGTTATGCTTCCTATCTTGCCGATACGGTGAATGTGCCGGGCAAGGTGAACGTGCGACTCTCGATGGTAGACAGTATCGAACCGGAAGCCAAGCGGCAGTGGTATATCGGCAACATCAACATCAACTTCAAGAAACAGTTTATGGAGGAGATGACCGATTCCTTCGTGCGTCGATATCTGAGCTTCCGGTATGCAGGCAAGAAGATGCCGATTCGTGCAGGTGTGGTGCTCCGCGAGCTGAAGCTGCGACCACGCAAGCTCTATATGGTGGATGATGAGACCACGGCGAAGGCAGGATTGCAGTCGATGGGACTCTTCAGTTATACCAACCTGCAGTTTGTGCCCCGATCTACCCAGATCTTGGATAGTTTGGGAAATGTGCAATATTGCGATACCCTGGATGCCAACATCGACCTGGTGTTCGACAAGCCATACGATTTCTATATCGAGGCGAATGCCAAGGGCAAGACCACGGGTAGAGTAGGACCGGAGCTCGTGGTAGGTTTAACCAAGCGCAATGCCTTCCGTGGAGGAGAGAAACTGGATATCAACTTTCATGGAGCGCACGAGTGGCAGACCATCACCGGACAGGGCGGCAGTTCTAACAAGATCAATTCCTATGAGTTCGGTTCAGATGTCTCCGTATCCTTCCCAAGCATCATCACGCCTTGGAATGCCTTCCGCACCATGGCGCAAAACGAGCGCAGGTTTCGCAGAGGACACATCCCACGCAGATATTACGGTACTCCAACCACCACGGTGAAGGCATCCATGAACGTATTGAATCGTGCCGGCTATTTCCGCAGGCATGTGGCAGGAGGCGAGTTGACCTACGATTGGGCCACTTCCTATCAGCATCGCCATTCGTTCAGTCCGTTGATTCTCTCGTATGAGTATATGAACTCCTCTTCGGCAAAGTTTGACAGCATCCTGTCGAACAATACGTATATCGCAACCACGATGGCCGACCGCTTTGTGCCTAAGATGAGTTACACCTATACCTATCGCAGTGCGCAGAAATACCGCAGTCCTATCGTATGGTCTACCACGGTGAGCGAGGCGGGTAACATCCTGTCGCTGGGTTATCTTGCCAGTGGCAGGAAATGGAACAAGGAGGGCAAGACGCTCTTTAAGAACGAGTATTCCCAGTTCTTCAAGGTGGAGACAGATTTCGTGAAATACTGGCGCATCAACGAGAACTCTACGTTGGTGGGACATTTGAACGGCGGCGTTATCTGGAGTTATGGCAATTCCGATACGGCTCCTTATACCGAGATGTTCTATGTGGGCGGTGCCAACAGCATCCGTGCCTTCAATGTGCGTGGCGTTGGTCCGGGAGAGCAGAACTACAGTGCCGTAGGAAACAAGTATGCCAACATCCTTCGCACGGGCGACATCAAGTTGCAGGCAAACCTGGAGTATCGTCCTAAAATCTGGGGCGACCTTTATGGCGCCTTGTTCCTGGATGCCGGAAACGTATGGATGAAGGATGCCGATTTCTCGGAGTATGAGGCATTCAAGTTCAACAGGTTCTATAAGCAGCTTGCCGTGGGCACGGGTCTGGGTATCCGTTACGACATGGGCATGTTTGTGGTGCGTGTGGATTGGGGTATCGGTTTGCATCTGCCGTATGATACCGGCAAGAGCGGATTCTACAATATCCCAAGCTTCAAGAAGAACCAGAGTCTTCATCTTGCCGTGGGTTATCCATTCTAGAATTTATGGATTGAAAGGGCAAAAGCCTCCAATTTTGGCGTGTAAAACTCCACAAAACATTTAAATGTTGGTATAAATCAAAAAAAAGTAGGAAAACTTGTCGCTAGGTGCGTTTTTTTTATTACTTTTGCAGCGTTTAAGATATAAACTATCAACTATTAAATAAAAAAAGATTATATGAAACCTACATTATTGCTTTTGGCTGCCGGTATGGGTAGCCGTTATGGTGGTTTGAAACAGCTCGATGGTCTGGGCCCAAATGGTGAGACAATCATGGACTACAGCATCTACGATGCTATTCAGGCTGGTTTTGGAAAGATTGTTTTCGTTATCCGCAAGGATTTCGAGGATCAGTTCCGTGAGAAAATCCTCTCTAAGTACGAGGGTCATATCCCTGCAGAGCTCTGCTTCCAGGCATTGGACGATCTGCCAGAGGGATTCAGCGTACCAGAAGGTCGTGAGAAGCCATGGGGTACAAACCATGCAGTGTTGATGGCTAAGGACATCATCAAGGAGCCATTCTGCGTTATCAACTGCGATGACTTCTACAACCGTGACTGCTTCATGGTTATCGGTAAGTTCCTCTCTGAGCTTCCAGAGGGTAGCACCAACAAGTATGCTATGGTAGGTTTCCGCGTAGGTAACACCCTGAGCGAGAATGGTACCGTGGCTCGTGGTATCTGCTCTAAGGATGAGAACGAGAACCTGACTACTTGTGTAGAGCGCACCGAGATTATGCGTATCAACGGTGAGGTTTCTTACAAGGACGAGGAAGGCAAGTGGGTTGCCATCGGCGACAACACTCCTGTTTCCATGAACGTATGGGGCTTCACTCCAGACTACTTCGATCACAGCGAGGCTTACTTCAAGGAGTTCTTGAGCGATCCTAAGAACATGGAGAACAAGAAGGCTGAGTTCTTTATCCCATTGATGGTTAACAAGCTCATCAATGAGGGTACATCTACCGTGAAGGTGCTCGATACAACAAGCAAGTGGTTTGGTGTAACTTACGCTGCTGACCGTCAGAGCGTGGTTGACAAGATCCAGAGCCTCATCGACGAGGGTGTATATCCAAATAAGCTCTTCTAATTCAAGTAGATGGATATCAATTTAAATAAGATAACAGATCAGGAAGCCGCTATTCTCCGTGAGATGATAGCGGCTTCTCAGCATATTGTCATCTGCGCCCATAAGTCGCCGGATGGTGATGCCATCGGTTCGTCCCTGGGATGGGCCTATTATTTGCGTTCTCTGGGCAAGGCTCCTGTCATCTGTGTGCCAGATATGATTCCGGATGCCCTTTCCTGGATGCCGGGATGTGATGATATTCTGCGCTATGACAAGCGTCCTGAGCAGGTGCAGAAGGTCTTTGATGAGGCCGACCTCGTGTGCTGTCTTGATTTCGGAAGTGTGGGCCGTCTCGACGAGATGGATCCTGTGCTGATGGGATGCAAGGCAAGAAAACTGGTGATAGACCATCATCTGGCTCCTAACCTGGAGGTGGATCTGAAGATTTCTGATCCGCATGCCAGCAGTGCCAGCGAGTTGGTGTTCAGGGTGATATGGCAGTTGGGCGGTTTCCCTGAGTTGGATAAGACCTGGGCTACCTGCGTTTACTGCGGTATGATGACGGATACGGGTGGATTCACCTATAATTCCTCTAATCCGGATATCTACTACATCATCTGCCAGCTCCTTACCAAGGGCATCGACAAGGATAAGATCTATCGCAATGTCTTCAACAATGCCCGTGTATCTGCAGTAAGATTCCGTGGTCATCTGATGAACGAGAAACTGCAGGTCATCGAGTCGCTCCATGCCAGTTACTATACGGTAACCCGCAAGGAACTGAAGCAGTATGATTTCATCAAGGGCGATCTGGAGGGTCTGGTGAATGTGCCGCTTACCATCAAGGGCCACAAGCTTTCCATCTCTCTTCGTGAGGATACGGATATTGACAACCGCGTGTTGGTAAGTCTCCGTTCGGTGGATGATTTCCCATGCAACAAGATGGCAGAGCAGTTCTTCAATGGCGGTGGCCATCGCAATGCTTCGGGTGGCAAGTTGCTTTGCAGCATCGAGGAGGCAGAGAAGATAGCACAGAAAGCCATTCTGGCTTTTGCTGATTTATTGAAGTAGGAATGCTTTTGTTTTTTCGTTAGAAATAGCTTAAAAAATAAGAAAACAACGCTGAAAGGAGTGTCAGGATGATAATAAGTGATAAATAATAATAAAATCGTCCTCTTCCTCTCGGTGTTGTCTTTTCTTTTTTGTACCTTTGCCGAATAAATCAGATTTTTATAATAATAATGAAGAAATTTTTATTTGCTATAATGGCTTTTGCGGCTCTTTTCTCGCTTGCCGCATGTAATGATACGGAGACTTATAAGGAGCAGCGTGACCGCGAGTTGGACTCTATCAGCTCTTTCCTGCGCCACGAGAATGTGAAGGTGATTTCTGAGGAAGAGTTCAAGAGTCGTTGGGAAAAGAAGCAGAAGGACAATAGCGTGGTTCTTACTGATACTTCCAAGAACAACAACGAGTATGTGCTCTTCAACAGTAATGGTATCTACATGCAGGTGTTGGACATGGGCTGCGGCGATTATATCCAGAAGGGTGAAACCACCGATGTGCTCGTCCGTTTCTATGAGTACAACCTGGGTCTTAAGGCTGCCATCTGCAATGAGTCATTGCAGTTGACTAACAACACCGTGGTTTATTCCTATATGCTCGACAAGATGAGCGTAACCAACAACTCGGGAACCTTCACAGGCTCTTTCGATACATCCAACAGTCTGATGGCTGCCACATATAACAGCAGCACTTATTATGGTACCAGTGGTACCGTGCCAAGCGGCTGGTTGATTCCGTTCAGCTGGGTGAAGATTGGTCGTCCTAAGACAGATAGCGAGCATGTAGCCCATGTGCGTATCCTGGTTCCTCATTCATACGGCACCACAGCCGCTTCTGGAAGCGTTTATGCCTGCCTCTACGACATGACCTTGCAGCGAGGCAGATAATATAGTGTGACTATTAACTTTAAAAGATATATTTATGACACTGATTAAGTCAATTTCTGGTATCCGTGGAACAATCGGCGGTCCAGCGGGCGATACATTGAATCCGCTCGACATTGTCAAGTTTACTTCTGCATACGCTACCTTCATCCGTCGTAGCGGTGCTTCTAAGAGCAACACCATCGTAGTAGGTCGTGATGCACGTATCTCTGGCGAGATGGTGAAGAATGTGGTTTGTGGCACCTTGATGGGTATGGGCTACGATGTGTTGAACATCGGCTTGGCTACTACTCCTACCACCGAGTTGGCTGTTACCATGAGTGGTGCGGCTGGCGGTATCATCATCACTGCTTCTCACAACCCACGCCAGTGGAACGCCCTCAAGCTTCTCAACGAGAAGGGTGAGTTCCTTACAGCAGCTAACGGTAATGAGGTGTTGAGCATCGCAGAGAAGGAAGACTTCGAGTATGCTGATGTTGACAACCTCGGTAAATATACAGAGGACAATACCTTCAACAAGCGTCACATCGACTCAGTGCTTGCATTGAAGCTCGTAGATGTTGAGGCTATCAAGAACGCTCACTTCAAGGTTTGCGTTGATGCCATCAACTCTGTGGGTGGTGTCATTCTCCCAGAGTTGCTCGATGCACTTGGCGTAGAATATACATTCCTGAATGGGGAGCCAACAGGTGATTTCGCTCACAATCCAGAACCATTGGAGAAGAACCTCGGTGGTATCATGGACGAGTTGAAGAAGGGTGGTTATGATATGGGAATCGTCGTTGACCCGGATGTTGACCGCCTGGCATTCATCTGCGAGGATGGTAAGATGTTTGGCGAGGAATATACCCTGGTAAGTGTAGCTGACTATGTATTGAGCAAGACTCCAGGTAATACCGTAAGCAACCTTTCATCAACCCGTGCGCTCCGTGATGTAACCGAGAAGCATGGTGGTTCATATTGCGCTTCAGCCGTAGGCGAGGTGAATGTAACTACCAAGATGAAGGATGTTCACGCTGTGATTGGTGGCGAAGGCAATGGTGGAGTTATCTATCCAGAGAGCCACTATGGTCGTGATGCCCTCGTAGGTATCGCTCTCTTCCTGAGCAGTCTGGCTCATAAGGGCTGCAAGGTGAGCGAACTTCGTGCCAGCTTCCCTAACTACTTCATCGCCAAGAACCGCATCGACCTGACTGCTTCTACCGATGTAGATGCTATCCTCGTCAAGGTGAAGGAACTGTATGGCAAGGAGAAGGATGTCACCGTTACCGATATCGACGGTGTGAAGCTCGACTTCCCTGATAAGTGGGTTCACTTGCGCAAGAGTAACACCGAGCCAATCATCCGCGTATACAGCGAGGCTTCTACCATGGAGCAGGCTGATGAGCTGGGCAAGAAGCTTATGCAGGTGGTTTATGATATGCAGTAAGATACATATATAATCTCCCGTTTTTCACGGGAAACGACAAGGGTCTATATGCCACGATGAACAGGTGGCGTATAGACCCTTGATTATATGGTGATATTCGTAATCACATTAGCTTTTGGGCTTTCAGCCCGTTTTAGCCGTACAGGTTAAAAAGTTTTTTTGTGAGAAAAAGTCTCAAAGTCTCATTTTTGAGAGTTGATAATGATGTAATTGTTTGATTGATAGTAAGATATAAAAATGAGACTTTTCTGATTCTTTTACAAGAAGTATCATTAAAGTCTCATAGAAGTATCATAAACTACCCATTCGGGGAATTTATGTCTAGAAAAGCAGGAATAAAAGTAGAGAAGTGTCTACTATTTCAGTTAAATAAGGTCCATGGGCTGGTCTCTTGATGCCCGTTACATGGGCACTTAGAGACCATGTACTGGGCATCGAGAGACCATGTGCGGGGCACTGGTTGCCCACGCCATGGGCATAGAGTGCCCAACGTTTGGGACTGTTTTTGGGCATATTATAATGGTAATGACTTATGGAATGTAACGGAGTGTTAAACTTTCTTTACAAGACCAATTTTCGGAAAACACAGATGCTTTATCTAAACTACTGATACAAAATAAAAAATATTGAAGGAATTTGTCAAATTAGGTGTCGCATTGGTAGGAATGCGACACCTAAATTACAGAATTTACTCCAAAAACAACAAAATTTACCCCCCCCACTTTTAAATAAAATGCTTATATTTGCACCCAGAATCTTCTAATTTTGCATCATTTAGTGATTAAAATAATATAAATTATAATCAAAACATAATAGAAACATGAATGAAGTTTTAACTAAGAAACAGTATGTAGCTCCATCTATGCAGATTCTCGAATTGGAGGCTACTCAGATTCTCACAGGAAGTAATGCCAACGCAGCACCTTCTGTGAATAGTTTTGAATCCGCCGGTTCTTTGGGTTCTGGTGACATGGAAGAAAGCAGTCCGGCTAGAAGTACTAGCATTTGGGACTAAGATGAATATAAAATGAAATGAATATGAAATTATCCAGTTTATTACCCCAGATGGCTTGCGCCCTCCTCCTTATGGCGAGTTGTTCGCAGGAGGATAGCATGACGCCAGGCGAAAGCCCATCTTCAGTTGGCGGCATTCGTATCACCACGCAGGTATCAGATGTTGCTACCCGTGGCATCACCGAAACAGCCACCTTGCAAAACTTCGGCATCTGTATCCAGGGTTCCGGAGAGCACGCTTCATCTTTGCAATATAATAATGTAGAGATGGCGAAGAACGGAGAAGAGTGGACTTCTGCTACCCCAATGCTGTGGCAGAGTGAGATTCCTTCTGCCGACATCATCGCCTATGCTCCTTATCAGGCAGATATAAGTGAAGCCTTGGCAACCCAGAAGCAGTTTCCTGTATCGGTGAAAGCCGTACAGACTAAAGAAGACCTGTCTTCCGACCTCCTGGTGTTCAAGGCTAAGGATTATGCTCCAACCATCGTCGGCGAGAACAAAGACAAGATTGTTGAGGTGAAGTTTGATCATGCCTTCAGCCAGCTGATGGTAACCTTCAACTTCGATTCCGCCTTTTCCAATGATGAGGTAGATCTGTCAAAGATAGAAGATGTAAGGGTAGAAGGCACCGTTTTGTCTGGCGTATGCGACTTTTCTCAGGACAAGCCGCTGGTAACAGTTCAGGCTGATGCCGCAGCAGAGGCCATTACTCCAGAGAATGTTTCTTTCCAGGCAAAGGATGCAGAGCATGCCAACATCTCTGCCCAATACTCCTCTCTGCTGGTTCCGCAGACCATCCAGGCAGCCAACCAGCCTCTGAAGGTTTCCTTCCGATTGGGTGAAACCACCTATTCATGGAAGGCGAATGCCGATATCACCCTGGAGCAGGGCAAGTATTATACCCTTTCGCTCAACATCAGGAAGACCGGAGTTGTAGTAGAAGGAACGATTAAAGGCTGGATTCCGGCAGAAGGCAACAATGAATATGTAGCAAATTAATAACTATTAAAATATAACATTTATGAAGAAATTTAGATTCTTATACATCGCTGCCGCAGCATTGCTGTTTGCAGCTTGCGCTAACGAAGAAGACGG
>CAKQCH010000065.1:0-14674 GCA_934216735.1 uncultured Prevotella sp. | reverse complement strand
TGATGAAAATAGTGAAATTTTATTGTAATCTACTCATTTTTTGGTGATTTCACGGATATTTTTAGTAATTTTGCCACGAAATTATAAATTTTATAGTGATTATTAATAATAAAGAAAGAAAATCGTTATGCGCAATATACCGATAGTTACAAAGAACTTGTTGATAGTGAATGTTGTTGCCTTCTTGGTATGCTATTTGTTTGGCAAAGATGCTTCTGGCAATTTTATGCTCAATGATATATTGGGACTTCACTTCTTTATGGCATCCGACTTCCACGTGTACCAGTTGATTACCTATATGTTTATGCATGGAGGTTTTGAACACATCATATTCAATATGTTTGCCCTCTGGATGTTTGGTTGTGTGGTAGAAAGAGTATGGGGAGCCAAGAAGTTCCTTTTTTATTACATAGCTTGTGGCGTGGGCGCAGGACTCTTTCAGGAAGCTGCGCAGTATGTCAGCTATCTGTATAATGACTTCTCTGCCTATCAGTTTATCGTGGATGCCAATGGCGCCCGTCTGCCAATGGGGGATTATCTTAATTTGTGGACCACGGTGGGTGCCTCGGGTGCCATCTATGCCATCCTGCTTGCCTTCGGCATGATTTATCCGAATGAGCGTATCTTCATCTTCCCATTGCCGTTACCTATCAAGGCGAAGTATTTCGTGATTGGCTATGCGGCCATCGAACTCTTCTCGGCATTGGCTACCCGTGGTGATGGCGTGGCTCATATTGCCCACCTGGGAGGTATGGTCTTCGGTTTCTTCATGATCCGCTACTGGCGCAAGCAGATGGAGGGTGGTTATCACAATTCATCTACCCAAGATGCCTTCGACAAGGTGAGAAACATGTTTGGTGGTCGTAATAAGTATACCAAGCAGCGTTTCGATTATACCCGAAATGAGAATTATACTACTGATTTCCAGCCTACCGACCAGGATGAGCAGCGCAAGAAGGCAAATCAGGTAGAGATAGACCGGATATTGGATAAAATTAGAAAGAGCGGCTACGACAGTCTCTCAAAAGAAGAGAAGCAGACGCTTTTCGATCAGAGTAATAAGTAAGAAGATATGCTTGACGGATTGAAAGATTTTACGGTGAAGATGATAGCGGGAGCCAATGTGGCTACCATTGTCTTCATGCTATTGGTGGGATATTCGGATTTGTTGAATCCGGCAAAGTTTCCTGCATTTACCAATGCAGGCTTGCTGTTTCCCATCTTTCTCGTCATCAATTTGGGGTTCCTGGTCTTTTGGCTTGTCTTCCGTTCCAAGTACGCCCTGATTCCTGTACTCGGATTCCTGGTGGCTTTTGTGCCTGTGCGCCAATACATGCCTATCAATATGAAGGGAGATGCGCCTGAGGGAAGTATCAAGGTGTTGTCGTATAATACCTGGAACTTCGGCAGCCAGACAGAGGATGATGAAGGGCATAACATCTGCCTGCAGTATATCCAGGAACAGGATGCCGATATCGTGTGCCTGCAGGAAGCCATGCCCAATTGGAAGAATCAGCAGCAGATAGACAGTATCTTGAAGCCGATGTATGCCTATCAGGATACGACCATCCATCCCAAGGGTGGCAACTGCCTGATGCTGCTCAGCAAGTATCCGATTCTTTCCAAGGAGTTGATTCCATACGAATCGACGGGTAATATGAGCGTGGCTTATCGCCTGAAGATAAAGGGAAAGGTGGTGCTCGTCATCAACAATCATCTGGAAACAACCGGATTGAGCCTGGAAGACCGCAGGCAGTTTAAAAACCTGGTGGTTGGAAAGCTTCAGGTGGATACAGCCGAGGAAACTTCAAAGCTCCTGGTGGTGAAGTTGGCAGAGGCAACCCGCAAACGTGCACCTGAGGCTGAGGCTGTGGCGGAGTATGTAAAGCGCCATAAGAATATGAGTACCATTCTCTGTGGTGACTTCAACGATGGCCCTATCTCATACGCCCATCGCACGATAGCGAAGAATCTGACAGATTGCTACATTGCCAGCGGAAACGGCCCTGGCATCAGCTATCATCATGGAGGATTTTTTGTACGTATAGACAACATCATGTGCTCTGATGATTGGGAGCCATATGAATGCTATGTAGATAACAAAATAGCGGTTTCAGACCACTATCCCATCATCTGTAAGCTAAAAATGCGCCCTAAACATCAAAAATAGTGCAAATTATTCTTATTTACGAAAAAAAATGCGTATTTTTGCACGTCATTATGTATGTATTGACGTTTTTACTTAACTGTGAATAAATAAATTAATAACAATAAATAGAAATGCAAAACAAAGGAATTGTAATTTGTGTAGCCGTCTTACTGACACTCGCAAGTATCTTCTATTTGTCGTTCTCGTTCGCCACACGTTACTATGACGGCGAGGCTGCAAAGTTGAAAGACCCTATCGCGCAGCAGGATTATAAGGATTCTGTGAAGTACTTAGGTGTTTATTCATACCAGAACTGCTTGGAAACTCAGATTGGTCTCGGACTTGACCTTAAGGGCGGTATGAACGTAATTCTTGAGATTTCTGTGCCTGATGTAATTGAAAACCTTGCCGATCACAAGACCGACGCTGGTTTTACCAATGCAATGAAGGAAGCAAGAGCTCAGGAAGAAGCTAACGGTGGTGACTTCGTGTCACTTTTCATTAACGCTTATCACAAGAGCGCACCAGGTCATAAACTCGCTGAAGTGTTCGCTACCCAGCAGTTGCAGGGTAAGGTTTCTCCTCAGAGCAGCGACGCAGAGGTAGAGAAGGCTATCCGCGCTTCTGTACAGGATGCCATCGACAACTCTTTCAACGTTGTCCGCACCCGTATCGATAAGTTCGGTGTTGTTCAGCCTAACATCCAGAAACTGGAAGGTCAGCAGGGCCGTATCATGGTAGAAATGCCAGGTATCAGCCAGCCAGAGCGTATGCGTAAGATGCTCCAGGGTAGTGCTAACCTTGAGTTCTGGGAGACATACAACTCTGAGGAAATCGCTCCTTATCTCCAGCAGCTCGATACTCATATCGCTAATGGTGACAACGGTGAGGCGAAGAATGATTCTGTAGCTGCAGATTCTGCTGCCGCTAAGAAGGAAGTTGCCAAGGCTGAGCCTAAGAAGGCTGAGACTAAGTTCTCTATCAAGAAGAAGGACGATGCTGCCAGCAAGGTAGGCGAGGATGCTCAGAACGCTGCAGCTATCAAGGCTCACCCACTGTTGGCTCGCTTGCAGCTCGGTGGTGGTTTGAGCACTGTAGGTTATGCTAGTGTTCGCGATACTGCTGCCATCAACAAGATTATCTACTCTGCTGTGGCTAAGCGCGTATTGCCATCAGACTTGCGCCTGCTTTGGAGTGCTAAGCCTGCCGATAATCTGAAGGCTAAGAATATCTTCGAGCTTCACGCCTTGAAGGTGACTACTACTACAGGTCGTGCTCCACTGGAGGGTGATGTGATTACAGATGCTAAGGACGAGTTCGACCAGATGGGTTCTCCAGTTGTTAGCATGAAGATGAATACAGAGGGTGCCCGTAAGTGGGCTCAGATGACCAAGGCTAACGTGGGTAAGGCTATCGCTATCGTTCTGGATGGCGTTGTTTACTCTGCTCCTCGTGTAAACGGTGAGATTGACGGTGGTAGCTCTCAGATTTCCGGTAACTTCACTATCGAGGATACCAAGGACTTGGCTAACACATTGAAGTCTGGTCGTATGCCAGCTCCTGCTCGTATCGTTCAGGAGGAGGTTGTAGGTCCTACCCTCGGTGCTCAGTCTATCCAGATGGGTATTGTTTCATTCGTTGTTGCCTTCGTACTCCTGATGGTTTACATGGTAATGATGTACAATATGATTCCTGGTATGATGGCTAACTTGGCATTGCTCGTCAACGTGTTCTTCACGCTGGGTATCCTGACGTCCTTCCAAGCAGCCCTGACGTTGCCAGGTCTTGCCGGTATGGTCTTGTCTCTGGGTACTGCCGTGGATGCTAACGTGCTTATCTATGAACGTATCAAGGAGGAGCTTCGCTCCGGTAAGGGTATGAAGCAGGCGGTAGCTGCCGGTTATGGCAATGCTTTCTCTGCTATTTTCGACTCTAACTTGACTTCTTTGATTACAGGTGTTATCCTGTTGACTACTGGTACTGGTCCTATCCGTGGTTTCGCTACTACCTGGATCATCGGTATCGTTGTTTCATTCTTCACAGCTGTGTTCCTGACACGTTTGGTTTACGACTATAAGTTGAACCACGACAAGTGGATGCACTGCAAGTTTGATACTCCTATCTCTCACAACCTGATGCAGGGTAAGAAGTATAAGTTCATGTCAATGTACAAGACTACCTTCACCGTAGCTATCGTAGCAGCTGTGGTATTCATCGGTAGCTTCGTAGTTCGTGGCTTGAGCAAGAGTATCGACTTCACTGGTGGTCGTAACTATGTAGTACAGTTCGAGAACCCTGTAGAGCCTGAGCAGATCCGTACTGTTCTTGGCGATGCTTTCGTCAATGCAGACGGCACCAAGGCAACTACTGGCGCTATCGCTATCGGTACAGACGGTAAGACCATCCGTGTATCTACCAACTATATGATTGAGAGCAACAGTCCAACTGTTGACGATGAGGCTGAGACTATCCTCTACAACGCCTTGAAGAAGGCCAACCTGGTATCTCAGAAGAGTGTTGAGGCATTCAAGAACCCAGACGTTCGTCAGGGTGGTTCTATCATCAGTAGTACAAAGGTAGGTCCTTCAGTGGCTAAGGATATCACTATGGGTGCTATCTATAGTGTGCTCTTCGCCTTGATTGCTATCTTCCTCTACATCCTGATACGTTTCCGCAACGTAGCCTTCTCTGTAGGTTCTACAGTAGCTTTGGCATTCGATGCCTTGACCGTTATCGGTTTCTACTCACTCCTGTGGGGTCTCGTTCCATTCTCATTGGAGATTGACCAGACCTTCATCGGTGCCATCCTGACAGTGGTAGGTTACTCTATCAACGATAAGGTGGTAGTATTCGACCGTATCCGTGAGAACTTGAAGTTGCATCCTAAGGGCGACCGTCAGAAGCTCTTCAATGCATCTATCAATGAGACATTGGCTCGTACCATCAATACATCTACATCTACATTGCTCGTGTTGCTCTGTATCTTCATCCTCGGTGGTGACAGCATCCGCAGCTTCTCATTCGCAATGATTCTGGGTGTTGTATTCGGTACATTGTCATCTATCTTCATTGCTTCTCCAATGGCATATATCGTTCTGGGTCGCAAGATCAAGGAGGAGCCAGCTGAAGAGGCTGCCGTAGCAGAAGTAAAGTAAAATAAGAAAATTATCCTATTTCTATCCAGTGGAAGCTGGATGGAAATAGATAATAGAGACTATAAAACGATAAAAGGTCGCTTCCTGATTAAACAGGAGCGACCTTTTATTTTTGCGTGATCCCACCGAGAATCGAACTCGGATCAAAGGTTTAGGAAACCTCCGTTCTATCCATTAAACTATGGGACCAGAGCAAACTGACTGCAAAGATACATCAAATCATTGACATTACAAAATAATTGGCTATGTTTTTAACCCTCATCTTATCAAGTTTCCTCACTTTTATGGAATTAAACTGCGAAAACCTCTTCGATACGAGGCATGATTCGCTTAAAAACGACTTGGAGTTCCTGCCTGATGGCAGCTATAGGTGGACATCTTACCGCTATTGGGCAAAGTTGAATCACCTGGGGCAGGAGATAGTGGCGCAGTCTAATCCTATCCCCGATTTCGTGGCGATGTGTGAGGTGGAGAACGATAGTGTGATGTTTGACCTCACTCGGCGTTCTTTGCTCAGGAATGCAGGCTATGAGTATGTGATGACTTCTTCGCCCGATGATCGTGGCATTGATGTAGCCTTGCTCTATCAGCCAGCATCCTTTGCCTTGCTCCATTCGCATTCCATTCGCATCACCCCCTTGCCCGATACCCGTCCTACGAGAGACATTCTCTATGTTTCTGGGCTGATGATTACGGGCGACACCCTGCATGTCTTTGTGGTTCATGCGCCGAGCCGTAGGGGTGGTGAGCTGGCTTCCCGTCCTTATCGTCTGCATGTGGCAGACCGGTTGGCTGCTGCTGTGGATTCCATTTATGCCGAATCACGGGATGCAAAGATTATAGTGGCAGGCGATTTCAATGATTATGCTGATTCACCCGCCTTGAAGCGTCTCTATCAGCATCACCTTATTAATATATCCCATGATGCCCAGGGGGCACATGGGGCTAAGGCAACGTATCGTTGGCATGGAGAGTGGAGAAGTCTGGATCAGATTATGTGCAGTCCTTCCATGGCTGCAGCCAAGCAGAAATGCCAGATAGGTGACCTGCCCTTTCTGTTGGATGATGATGAGAAGTATGGTGGCAAGAAGCCTTATCGTACTTATCTGGGACCTCGATACCTGGGAGGATATAGCGACCATCTGCCTCTTCTTGTGCAATTTGCTTTCTAAGGGGGCGGAATATAATTTAGCGGGTATAAGAATGCATTTATATTTAGCCTTAAGGGAAAAAATAATTAGCCTTAAGGGAAAAAATAATTAGCCTTAAGGAAAAATATAATTAGCCTTAAGGGAAAAAATATTAGAGGGTGTGTCATGGACTTATGACACACCCTCTTTTATGGTTTTGATGGATGATGTAAACAGGATTATCCGTAGATAACCTTACCGTTCTCATCCTCGTAAGGAGCCAAGTCCTTGGCATACTGGTTCATGGCACGGAGGCTCATACCCATTGATGAGAAACCACCATCGTGGAAGAGGTTCTGCATAGTCACCTTGCGGGTGAAATCAGAGAACATCATCACGCAGTAGTTAGCGCAATCCTCAGCCACAGCGTTTCCGAGTGGAGACATCTTGTCGGCGAAGTCCATCATGTTCTCAATGTCCTTGATACCCTTACCTGCTGTTGTAGCTGTAGGGCTCTGAGAGATGGTATTGATGCGGACGTGCTTTTCACGACCATAGATGTAACCGAAGCTACGTGCGATGCTCTCGAGCATGCTCTTGGCATCAGCCATATCGTTATAGCCGAAGAATGTACGCTGAGATGCTACGTATGTGAGAGCTACTACAGAACCCCACTCGTTGATTGCATCCAACTTCTTGGCAACCTGCAACATCTTGTGGAAAGAGATGGCAGAGATGTCCAATGTTTTATTCAGGAAGTTGTAGTCGAGGTCATCGTATGTACGATGCTTGCGAACGTTAGGGCTCATGGCTACAGAGTGGAGAACGAAGTCGATCTTGCCACCGAGCTTCTCCTGAGCCTCAGTGAATACCTTTTCCAAGTCTTCAACGCTAGTCGCATCAGCTGCGATGATAGGAGCGTTGATCTGTTCAGCGAGCTTATCCAGCGTACCCATGCGCAAAGCCATAGCTGTGTTACTGAGTGCGATAGTAGCACCCTCTTCAGCAGCCTTTACAGCTACTTTCCAAGCGATTGATTCCTCATTGAGTGCACCGAAGATGATGCCACGCTTGCCTTTTAACAAATTGTGAGTCATTGTTATCTTAATACTTTTGTTTATACTAACAGCATGTTTTAATTAACTATATATATGGATACCATTTAGGTTTATATATAATAATGTGTAAACTATCAGTTTCCACCAATGCCGTTGAATTCGTGCGCAAAATTACGAAAAATGTGCAATATACGCAAGTTTTTCGCCAAAAAACTCTCGTAAACGTTTTCTTTTTTATGATATATCAACAAATATGGTCGTTTTTTCCTACTAATGGATGCGTTTATATGCAATATTCCAAAGTGTTTTTAGTTTATATAGATATAAATAATTACTGAAAGATGAAAAAGAATATTGTAATATGGATGATGCTGTTGCTTGCTTCCGTAGGAGCGATGGCACAGGAAGTGGAGAATCCTGTAGGAAAATTCTCTGTGATTCCCCGTGTAGGTGTTGCTTTGTCTAATTGGAGCAATAACTCGATTTATGTCAGCGATGCTTTGGACGGTGAAATCAAGTCGAAGAATCAGGCTGGCTTGATGGCTGGTGCTGATGTGGAATATCGTGCTACAGAGTATGTAGGGGTGTCTTTGGGAGCCTATTATGCTCGTTTGGGCTACCGTTTCGCTGATTATGAAACCGTAGAGAGTGCTGATAAGAAACAATATTGGGGCATCAAGAACCATCATGCTGATATTGATTACATCCAGCTTCCCTTGATGCTCAAGTGCTATGTAACCCGTCAGCTGGTGGCAATGGTGGGCATACAGGCTGGTTTCCGTTGCGGAGATGCCAAATACTCTTGGGAGGAGACTTCTTTGGAGAAGGACAAGGATGGTTCTACCTATTATAAGGATACGAAGACAGTAGAGGGAACCCTTGTTGCCAAGAGTACGAATATCTCTATTCCGGTAGGTGTTTCGTATGAGTATATGAATGTCATCCTCGATGCACGATACAACATAGGTTTGACAAAGATGGAGAATATTTCGGGATTTGACAGTCCAAAGAATAGCTTCTTTACTTTCACGGTAGGTTATCGCTTTACTCTTTAGATAAGAAAGATAAGGTAGATGGGAAAGATAAGGTGGATGCAGGAATCTCTGTTCAGAGATCTTGCATCCACCTTTTATTATCTACTATTGTTTTTCTACGAGATGATTCGTGTCATTCGTCTGATTTATCCTACCTGGCTTCCTGGCTTAACCTTGCCAAGGAGAGAAGTTACATTCAATGAGCCGTCGAAGTTGACTGCACTCAGAATCATACCCTGACTCTCGATGCCCATCATCTTGCGAGGAGCAAAGTTGGCTACGAACAATACATCCTTGCCAATCAGCTGCTCTGGCTCATAGTAGGCTGCGATACCTGAACAGATGGTGCGCTCTACGCCAGAACCATCGTCGATGGTGAACTTCAGAAGCTTCTTAGACTTCTTCACCTTCTCGCAGTTCAAGATATGACCTACGCGGATATCGAGCTTTTCGAAATCATCGAAGCTAACCTCTGGCTTGATAGGAGCAGCCTGGTAAGATGCCTCCTCGTTAGCCTTCTTGGTATCAGCGAGTTTCTGGAGCTGTTTTTCGATTACCTCATCCTCAATCTTCTCGAAGAGCAACTCTGGCTCACCAAGCTGGGTGCCAGCCTTGAGCAAATCTGTACTGCCGAGCTGAGTCCACTCGAAGTTAGGCATATTGATCATCTTGCGGAGCTTCTCAGAAGAGAATGGCAAGAATGGCTCGAAGGCGATGGCAAGGTTGGCAACCAGCTGCAGGGAGATGTTCAAGATAGTCTCCACACGCTTAGGATCGGTCTTCCAAACCTTCCAAGGCTCACACTCTGTGATGTATCGGTTACCGATACGAGCCAGGTTCATAGCTTCCTTCTGAGCCTCACGGAACTTGAATACGTTAAGATACTGCTCTACCTTCTCCTTCACGTCCTTGAACTCAGCGATGGCCTTCTCATCTACCTCCTGCAATTCACCGCAGGCAGGAACTACGCCGCCCCAATACTTCTTGGTGAGCTGGAGGGCACGGTTTACGAAGTTACCGTAAACGGCAACCAACTCAGAGTTGTTGCGCTCCTGGAAATCCTTCCAGGTAAAGTTGTTGTCCTTGGTCTCAGGCGCATTGGCTGTCAATACATAGCGCAATACATCCTGCTTGCCTGGCAAATCTACGAGATACTCGTGCAACCATACAGCCCAGTTGCGGGATGTTGAAATCTTGTCGTCCTCCAGGTTCAGGAACTCGTTGGCTGGTACGTTGTCTGGCAAGATATAGTCGCCGTGAGCCTTCAGCATGGTAGGGAAGATGATGCAGTGGAACACGATGTTGTCCTTACCGATGAAGTGAACGAGGCGGGTCTCAGGGTCCTGCCACCACTTCTGCCATGTTCCCCACTTTTCTGGATGAGCATCGCAAAGCTCCTTGGTATTTGAGATGTAGCCGATTGGTGCATCAAACCAAACGTAGAGCACCTTGCCTTCAGCTCCCTCCACAGGAACAGGAATACCCCAATCCAAGTCGCGGGTCATGGCACGTGGCTGAAGATCCATATCCAACCAGCTCTTGCACTGACCATAAACATTGGTACGCCACTCCTTGTGACCTTCCAGGATCCACTTCTTCAACCAATCCTGATACTTGTTCAATGGAAGATACCAGTTCTTGGTAGGCTTCTTGACAAGACCATGACCAGGGTTGTTCTTGTTGGTAGGGTTGATAAGTTCTTCAGGAGAGAGGGTAGCACCACATTTCTCGCACTGGTCGCCATAAGCACCTTCAGCACCGCAGCGAGGGCAAGTACCCACGATGTTACGGTCGGTAAGGAATTCGCCTGTTACCTCGTCGCAGAACTGCTCCTCTACCTTTTCCTCCAATACGCCCTTATCGTAGAGTGTGCGGAAGAAATCAGAAGCAAACTTATTGTGAGTTGGTGAAGTGGTACGGCTGTAAATATCAAAAGAGATACCGAAATCCTCGAAACTCTTCTTGATGAGGTTATGATAGCGGTCGACTACCTCCTGTACGGTGATACCTTCCTTCTTGGCACGGATGGTTACTGGTACACCATGCTCGTCGCTACCGCCGATGAAAACAACGTCTTGCTTCTTGAGACGGAGATAGCGAACATAGATATCGGCTGGCACGTAAACACCTGCCAGGTGGCCGATATGAACACCACCGTTGGCATAAGGCAATGCAGCGGTAACGGTGGTACGTTTGAAATTCTTTTGTTCCATATTAGCTAATATATTTTTGTAATTTGCCTGCAAAATTACAAAAAAATGTTGGAAATTCAGTATAATTCTTCCCATTTTTCTCTTCTTATATATAATAAGGTGTAAAATGAAGGGGTAGTAAACGGAAATGTGTAGGGATAGAAAACAAAAATGGCCCTAAGCTTGACGCTTAAGACCATTTTTATGTAGCCACTTCTATGTGGTTACATAGAAGAAAGTGGATATTACATGATGTTCATGTAGGCGATAACTGCCAACTCAGCAACGAGGATGATGAAACCAGCTTTCTTAACCAATTCTGTTACTTTGAAAATGCTATCCATAATTCTTAATCGTTTTAATGTTTACTATTATATTCAATTCTAAGCAACGTTGTGACAACGTTTGTTTTACGAGTGCAAAGGTACTTGTTTTTCTACTATTTGTGGGGTATATTTTCTCTAAATGGGGTATAAATTGTTTTTTAATCGCATTTTTATAATAGAATTTACTCCTTTTGAATAGAATTTACCACCTGTTGTAACTTGTTTGTAGTCTGATTTTTGTTGTTTGCTTGTACTAATACTTGTTGTTTGTTGTCTGGTTGTGGGTTGCTTAGGGGGAAAAAATAAAGCCTTAGCAGTTACTTTTCAGTTAACTGCTAAGGCCTTTCCTTTATCATTTACTATTGATGGTAATCTTTATTCTGTATTGATTAACTTCTCATGAGGATTATTGTTTGATATGACCTATCTTTCTTGTTATTGGATAGCCATATAAGCAATTACAGCCAGCTCGGCGAGAAGTATTCCAAATCCCACCTTCTTAATAATACTTGTAATTTTATAAATGCAATCCATAATCTTTAATTTTTATTGTTTGACATTTGTGACAATTGCTTGTCTTTCTAACTCTGATGCAAAGGTAGCACTATTTTGTCGACTTTGGGGGGATATTTTGTTGATTTAGGGGACGAATGTTGTTTTTTAGGTGGATAAAAAACAGAATTTACCTCTTATGCCCCAAAAAGTACTATTTTGCTGGATGATATTGTTGTCGTCTGTACCTTTGTCTTTTTTGTTGGTATTGCATTTTTTGAGAGAAAAGGTGGATTATCAGTAAAAACAGAAGATTTTCTGTTTTGTCTCTACAGATGTCCCCTTTCTGCCCAGTCGCCTCTGTCTAGTGTTCGGTAGCCGATGGCTTCTGCAAGATGAAAAGGCTCAACGCATTCACTTCCTGCCAGGTCGGCAATGGTACGTGCCACTTTCAGAATGCGGTTGTAGGCACGGGCCGACAGGGAGAGCTTCTCCATTGCCATGCGCAGGAGGTTGATGCCTTCTTCATCTGGTTCGGCAAACTGGTGAATCATTCGTTCTGTCATCTGCGCGTTGCAGTGGATGCCTTTGAAATCCTTGAATCGGGCTGCCTGAATTTCTCTTGCCTTGATGACACGCTCGCGAATCTTGGCACTTGGCTCACCTGGTGCGGCGGTTGAGATGTCCTTGAAAGGAACAGGACTTATTTCGCATTGGATATCTATTCGGTCGAGCAACGGGCCCGATATCTTGTTCATGTATCTTTGAATCTGTCCTGGCGTACACACACAGCGGTGGGTTGGGTCACCATAGTAACCGCATGGACATGGGTTCATACTTGCCACAAACATGAAGGAGCAAGGATAGTCGATGGTGTACTTGGCTCTGCTGATGCTGATGTGTCGGTCTTCCAGAGGTTGGCGCAACACTTCCAGCGTAGTCTTGTTGAATTCCGGGAGTTCGTCACAAAAGAGCACGCCATTGTGGGCGAGCGATATTTCGCCAGGCTGTGGAGAGGTGCCACCTCCCACCAGTGCTACTTGTGAGATGGTGTGGTGGGGGGCTCTGAACGGGCGCTGGGCAATGAGAGATACGTTCTTGCTCAGCTTGCCCGCAATGGAGTGTATCTGCGTTGTTTCAAGACTCTCTGAAAGGGTGAGTGGGGGAAGGATGGATGGCAATCTCTTTGCCATCATGGATTTGCCTGATCCCGGAGGACCTACCATGATGAGGTTGTGTCCGCCTGCGGCAGCCACTTCCAGGGCACGCTTCACGTTTTCCTGGCCTCTTACGTCAGCATAGTCATAGTCACAATGAATCTGGTTTTCGTAGAATTCCTTTCTCGTATCTACGAATGTAGGCTCAGGGGCAGAACGGTCGCTTAGGAATTGGATGACATCGAAGAGTGTTTTCATGCCATACACTTCCAGGTTATTGACCACGGCTGCTTCTCTGGCGTTCTGTTCGGGCACTATCAGTCCCTTATAATGTTCTGCCCGGGCTCTGATAGCGATGGGGAGGGCTCCCTTGATGGGCTGCAGCGTGCCGTCCAGGCTCAGTTCGCCCACCATCATGTATTCCTTGAGGTGATCCTCTGGGATATTGCCATTGGCTCCCATAATGCCGATGGCTAATGGGAGGTCAAAGCTGCTGCCTTCCTTTCGGAGATTGGCTGGAGCAAGATTGATGGTGATGTCGGCTATCGGAAATTTGAAGCCGCTGTAAAGAAGGGCTGCTGCGATGCGGTCACGGCTTTCCCTGACCGCCTCGTCGCCTAAGCCCGTAAGGTGGTATTGAACGCCTCGGTTGAGGCTTACTTCTACTGTGACAGTCGTGACTTCCAGGCCGTTGACTGCTGCGCAATAAGTTTTTACTAGCATATACGCCTCCTCTTTTATAAGTTAGACATATGGCTCGCGGTGTTATTTGAGCAGTTGGTCTAACTTATTGTAGAGTTCTTGCTTTTTTAGGCCTCGGGCGATGATCTTTCCGTTTTGTATGATGATGTTGTCGGGAAGTGAAGTCATTCCCAACTTCTTCAGGTTCTTGTCTTCAAGCATTTCGCCATTGCATACGACAGGCCATGTGGTGGAGTCGTTCTTCAGGGTGCTCTGGCAGTAGCTTTTCGCACCATCCAGGCAGAATCCCATCAGTTTGAGCTTTCCTTGCGATTGACGCTGGCGACTTTTCAGGTCTCTCTGCATGCTTTGGCTATCATAGTTAAATGTAGACCAAGTGTAGATGACTGCCACCGGAGCACTGCTCATCTCAGTGCTGGAAACCAGTTTGCCATTGATGTCATAAGCTGTGAAAACGGGTAGTTTTGCGCCTACGCCGGCATCTTTCATCGTATTCACCTGCTGCTTCAGCCTTGCCAACTGTGTGTTCTTAGGCTGCTCTTTCTCGCAGATAGACAGGAGAGAGAGCGCCTTTTTGTAGTCAGGCTTGATGTTTGTGATGAAGTATTTCTTAATCAGATACAGGCAGACCACCGAACTGGCATTGTCTTTGATGAATGTTTCTGCCTGTGCACTTTCCTGAGGAGGCGTGTTGCCAAGGATTGATTTGCGGAATTTGGTCATTAATTCATTGTCTTTGGTGCCTTTAATCTCCATTTCCTTCAGGTGAGAAGCGTCACCTTTCAGCTCTACAGATTCTCCTGATTCTGCAAAGATAGGCTGCTCAGAGAAGTTTGGGAATACAATCATGAGGGTATGGCTTTCCGTGCAAGGCATTTCATAACTGAAACGGCCACCAACAACCTTGATAGTATCGACGCCGTCGATGCCACCATCTGTGCTGTAAACGTAAAATTCGCCTTGATTCATGTTTAAAAATTTGCCCTCAAGTTTAAAGTGACCACTGCTGACACCACATGATGTAAGCGCGATAATGAAAATAAGAGATATGATATAAGCAAATTTTTTCATAATGAAAAATTTTAAGGGAGGGTGAGTGCCGCGAGCGGGACTCGAACCCGCACAACCATTTCTGGTCAAGGGATTTTAAGTCCCTCGTGTCTACCAATTCCACCATTGCGGCATGGTAAACGTAAGAGCTAGAGCGGAAAACGGGACTCGGACCCGCGACCCCAACCTTGGCAAGGTTGTGCTCTACCAACTGAGCTATTTCCGCATT
>CAKQCH010000064.1:0-14778 GCA_934216735.1 uncultured Prevotella sp. | reverse complement strand
CCTTTTCGGCAGGCGAAACCGTCTGTTGTCTTATATCAAAATCTTCGTTCATTCTATGACTATTATCGATAATATGGTGCAAAGTTACACATTTGTTGCGGAATTAAAGAAGAAAAGCCGAAATAATTTGTTTATCCGATAGAAAAGAAGTACTTTTGCAACCGATATTGAAAGAGAGGAATGAAGGAGAGATTATAAATAAGAGAGAATTATCAGGATTTTAAAAGAAATAGGATTATGCTTAAGTTATTTCAAGGGCTTAGCCGATGGCTGGCCAATTACACCTCTATCTTCGTGATAGGTGTCGCAGTGTTTACGTTCTTCTTCCCACATACCTTCGACTGGGTGCGCGGAACTACCCAAACCGTGATTCTCGGTATCATCATGCTCACCATGGGCTTGACCCTGACCACCAACGACTTCAAGATTCTGGCTCAGCGCCCGCTGGATGTATTCATCGGAGCCTGTGCCCAGTTCATCATCATGCCGGGCGTGGCTTATACCCTGGTGCATGTGTGGCATCTTGACCCAGCCCTGTCGCTCGGCATCCTGCTGGTGGGTTGCTGTCCCGGCGGTGTTTCGAGCAACATCATGAGTTATCTGTGTCATGGCGACGTGGCTTTTTCTGTGGGAATGACCTGTGCCTCTACGATTCTTGCGCCAGTGATGACTCCGCTGCTGATGAAGATTACGGCTGGCGAGATTATCCATGTAGATGCTGTGGGAATGTTCATCAACATTCTGATAGTCACGATTATTCCTGTGGCCATCGGCTGCGCCTTGAATTATATCTATGGCAAGAAGGATTGCTTCCCTACCATCCAGAGTCTGATGCCGGGTATCAGCGTAACGTGTCTGGCGATTATCGTGGGAGGCGTGATTTCTACGGTTCACGATGATTTGGTGGCTCGTGGCTTGTCGCTTTTCCTCTGGACTTTTGCCGTGGTTTTCTGCCACAACACCCTGGGTTATCTGCTGGGCTGGCTTGCCGGAAAGCTGGCGGGCTTCAATACTGCCAAGAAGCGTACCATCAGTATTGAGGTGGGAATGCAGAATGCCGGTCTTGCCACGGTACTTGCCGGCAATTTCTTTGCCGCCCAGCCTCTCGCCGTACTGCCTTGCGCCATCAGTTGTGCCTGGCACAGTATTTCGGGCACAATCCTTGCAGGAATCTATCTGAAATGGGATCGCATGCATGAGAAGAAGTAAATGAATCCGGAAAGGATTAATACATAAAAAAGGTCGTGAAGTTCTATCAGAAACCTCACGACCTTTTCTTATATCATTACCTCACGGGTTAACAGGTTAACAGTTAACAGCCGTTTTTTCTATAGTTACACGAGAAAAGCACTTGAATTCTTCACTCTTCACTTAACCTTCCCTACTTCCCTGTAGTCAGCAGCTTCACGGCACGCTGAACTATCTCGTTGGTCTCGTTCCAAACCTGGAAGTATTGACTCATATCCCAAATATCTCTTGCCACAAGCGCCTTCAGCTGCACGGCAAGATATTTCTTCGTTTGAACCAATTCAGCCTCATCCTTCGGCTCTATCTTCTCCTTCTTGCCCTCGGCGATAATCGCATCGATGAGCGAAGAAGGAACCTCGTAAGTTGCCAGGAACTTATTGAAATCCTTATACTGATTCTTCAATTCCTTGCGGTGCGCATCGATGAACTTCAGGCTCTGGTTGATGACGATGCTCTTGGCTGCCAGCTGGCGATGCATCTTGGTGTATTTCGTTGTGTCCAACGGCACGAAATAATCGGGCATGATTCCGCCGCCACCATAAACCACACGATGCTTGCGCAATGTATAATACTTCAGGCTATCAGAAAGATGGATGCTGTCCTGGTTGGTGAACTCGCCGTGCTTGTATCGCTTGTCGAGATCCATCGCATAATCCAATCTGTCTCCCTTCTTATATGGCTTCTGGATGCATCTGCCGCTAGGCGTATAATAATGGGCGATGGTGAGGCGAATCTCGCTGCCATCATCGAAGGTGAGCGGACGCTGCACCAATCCCTTGCCGAAGGTTCTGCGACCAACCACTACGCCACGGTCCTGATCCTGGATAGCTCCGGAAACAATCTCGGCGGCAGAAGCAGTAAACTCGTTGGTGAGCACCACCACCTTGCCCTTGCGCCATCTGCCGTTGGCCTGCGCCTTGTACTCCTGGCGTGGAGCTGCACGACCGCTGGTATAGACGATGAGATCGCCCTTTTCCAGGAACTCGTTGGCTATCTGAGCCGCCGTCTGAAGATAGCCGCCGCCATTATCCTCCAGGTCGAAAATCAGGTCTTTCATACCCTTCTTCTTCAGCGAATCCATCGCCATGGTCACCTCCTTATGGCTGGTCAAGCCGAAGCTTCCCAATCGGATGTAGCCGATGCCCGGACGAATCATGTAAGCCGCATCCATCGTGGTTACAGGAATCTTATCGCGCTTCACCTTGAAGGTGAGCTTGTCCTTGATGCCACGGCGCACGATGGTAAGATTCACCGTGGTTCCCTTAGGACCGCGGAGGCGCTTCATGATTTCCTCCTTGCTCATCTTCACGCCCGAAATGGCGGTATCGTTTACGGCAACGATGCGGTCGCCGGCAATGATGCCCACCTTCTCAGATGGTCCATTGGTAACCGGCTGGATAACGAGCAGGGAGTCATCTACCATATTAAACTGAACGCCGATGCCGTCGAAACTTCCGTTCAGCGGTTCGTTCATCGCCTTGGTTTCCTTGGCTGTGGTGTAGGAAGAATGAGGGTCGAGCTTTTCGAGCATGCCACGGATGGCATCCTCCACAAGCTTGTTCTCATCCACACTATCCACATAGAGGTTGGTGATGGCGATTTCCGCCCTACCCAACTTCTCTATCGGGCTATTCTTGCCCATCTTGATACGCAACTGGGCACTGGCAGAAGTTACTGCCAGGAATGCCAGGAGCGCTATAAATAGATATTTCTTCATTTGAATTCTTCACTCTTCGTTCTTCACTCTTCACTTAACTTAATCCAGCGGTGCTGAGTCTTCCTCCGGAATATCCTCCTCAATCACCAGATTGTCGATGATGAAATTCTGACGTTCCATCGTATTCTTACCCATGTAGTACTCCAGGAGCTTCTGCACCTGGTCGGTCTTGTGCAGCGTTACCTGCTCCAATCGCATATCCGGACCTATGAAATGGGCAAACTCTTCTGGCGAAATCTCTCCCAAACCCTTGAATCGGGTGATTTCCGGGTCAGGACCCAGCGCCTTGATGGCCTGCTGGCGCTCCTCATCGCTGTAGCAGTAATGCGTAATGAAGTCGCCCTTCTTCTCCTTAGGTCCCAGCTTGGCATCAGCATCCGCTATCGCCTGCTTGTTCTTGATTTTGGTTCGCTTGTTGCGCACTCGGAACAATGGGGTCTGGAGCACATACACATGGCCCTTCTTGATGAGGTCGGGGAAGAACTGCAGGAAGAAGGTGATGATGAGCAGGCGGATGTGCATTCCGTCTACATCGGCATCGGTAGCCACAATCACCTTATTATATCTCAATCCGTCCAAGCCATCCTCTATATCCAGGGCAGCCTGCAGCAGGTTGAACTCCTCGTTCTCGTAAACCACCTTCTTGGTAAGACCATAGCAGTTTAATGGCTTTCCTCGCAGCGAGAACACCGCCTGGGTATTCACGTCGCGGCTCTTGGTGATGCTTCCGCTGGCAGAATCACCCTCGGTGATGAAGATGGAACTTGCCTCCTTCAGCTCGTTCTTGGCATCGCTGAAATGGATGCGGCAATCGCGCAGCTTGCGGTTGTGGAGGTTCGCCTTCTTGGCACGCTCACGCGCCAGTTTGGTAACGCCCGCCATCGCCTTGCGCTCACGCTCGCTCTCCTTGATTTTATTCTCCAGTATCTCAGCCACATCCTTATGGATATGCAGATAGTTATCCACCTCTTTCTTCAGGAAATCGCCCACATACTTGTTGATGGTTTCGCCGCCATTCGGAGTCATCGTGGTGCTACCCAACTTAATCTTCGTCTGACTCTCGAACACCGGTTCCTCTACGTTCAGGGCGATGGCAGCCACCAATCCGTTTCTGATGTCGCCATACTCATACTTGCCAAAGAACTCCTTGATGGTCTTGGCTATATGCTCCTTGAAGGCACTCTGATGGGTTCCGCCCTGGGTGGTGTGCTGGCCGTTTACGAAGGAATAGTATTCCTCGCCATACTGGTTGGTATGGGTAAAGGCTATCTCGATGTCTTCGCCCTTCATGTGGATAATCTCATAGAGACCCTCGTTGGTCATATTATCCGTAAGGAGATCCTTCAAACCGTGACGGCTGAGGATGCGGCGGCCATTGTGCATGATGGTAAGACCGGTGTTCAGATAAGTATAGTTGCGGAGCATGGTTTCCACGATGTCGTCGTGGAAGGAATAGTTCTTGAAGAGGGTGTTATCAGGCTCAAAATAGATGAAAGTACCATTCTCATCTTCAGTATCCTCGGTAACATCGCTCTGCAGAATACCTTTCTCAAACTTCAGATGGCGCACCTTGCCGTCGCGGAACGACTTTACCTCGAAATGAGAGCTGAGGGCGTTCACCGCCTTCACACCCACTCCGTTCAAGCCCACACTCTTCTTGAACGCCTTGCTATCATACTTACCTCCGGTGTTCAGCACGCTCACTGCCTCAACGAGTTTTCCCTGCGGAATACCTCGGCCGTAGTCGCGCACGCTGACACGCAGATGGTCTTCGATGTCGATTTCGATGCGGGTGCCGGCGTTCATCTTGAATTCGTCGATGGAGTTATCCACCACCTCCTTCAGGAGCACATAGATACCATCCTCCGGCAAGTTACCGTCGCCCAAACGACCGATGTACATACCCGGACGGGTTCGCACATGCTCCATATCGCTCAGATGTCGGATGTTGTCGTCGGTATAAGCCACCGGCTGCTGCTCCTGCTGTTGCTGCTCCTGCGGGGCATTCAATTCATTATTATCTTCTGACATAGAATCCTCCTAGTTATAAAATTTAGGAGGAGTTAAGGAGCTATGATTCAAAACCATCTGTCTTAACTCCCTAACTCCTTGACTCCTTGTTTGTTTAATTATCTTATTGATTACTATTCAATAATCTTTTCGATTACTATTCAATAATCTTTTCGATTACTATTCAATAATCTTCTTGATTACTATTTAATAATCTTCTTGTAGCATTTTCTGCGCTTGTGCATCACTGGGGTCAAAGCTCCCCACTGTCCCTGCACACCCGCATTGGTCTCCAGCTCAACCTGGGTTTCACCCCATTCTATACCGTACTTCTGGTACCATGGAATCAGGTCGGCAAAGAGAAGCGCATTGGCTCCCTTAGCACGATATTCTGGGAGAATACCGATGAGGAGGAGGTCAACGATGTTGGTCTTGTGCTGCTTGATGGCTCTCAGCACGTGGAACCAGCCGAACGGCAACAATCTGCCACGGCGGCACTTTCTCAGGGCATGAGCCAACGACGGCATGGTGATTCCCACACCGATGAGCTTATGCTCTCCGTCCGTCCAATCCTCGATGCAGGTGATGAGGTTGAAGTCGAGGAAACCGAGATACGACTTGATAAGCTGGTCTATCTGCTTCTGCGAGAGTTCGGAATATCCATAGAGATCCTTGTAGGTATCGTTGATGAGATCAAAGATTTTCTGTCCCATTCCGCCCTGGAAGACTTCCTTCTTAGTGAGCTTGCGCACATGCAGATTATAGCGTTTCTCTATCATCATCGCAATCTTGGCATACTTCTCAGGCACCTCATCCGGCACCATAATCTTGAACTCCACGTATTTGTTGTCCACCTCGAAACCCTCCAGGGCCTCGATGTGCTCCGGATAGTAAGCGTAATTGTAGATGGTTGGCATGGTGCCGAGCTGGTCGAATCCCCAGACGAGCATACCCTCAGGGTCCATATCGGTAAATCCAAGCGGACCTACCACATCCTCCATGCCTTTCTCGCGGCCATATTTCTCAACGGCATCCAGAAGAGCCTTCGAAACCTCACGGTCGTCGATGAAGTCAATCCATCCGAATCGGACGGATTTCTTTCCCCACTTGTTGTTTGCCTTATGGTTGATGATAGCAGCAACGCGACCTGCCAGCTTTCCATCCTTATAGGCAAGATAATACTCTGCCTCGCAGAACTCGAACGCAGCGTTCTTGTCCTTGCTCAGGGTATTCATTTCGTCGCTGAAAAGATTAGGCACATCGTATTCGTTGCCTTCGTAGAGGTCGTAGTGGAAGTCGATGAACGTCTTCAAATCCTTCTTGCTTTCGACCTTTTTAATTTCAATTAATGACATGATTTCAAACTAGTTTGCAATATTATAGGATGCAAAAATAGCAATATTTCGCCAAACGACCAAATATTGCTATCTTTATTTTCAGTTTTTTAGGGGTTCAAGAATGATTGCGAGCCACAAAGTGGCTTATATCACCCGATTAGTGGTGGTTTTGGCGGAATCATCACTTGATGAGATGCTTCTTAATCCACTCCATCTGCTTGCGATTGGTGTCGGTGGTTGTCCAATGCTCGTTGATTGGTGTAAGCAGCGATTCCTTCTCACATTTCAGGGTGTTCCACACGGCGTAGCTGGTGGTTGGCGGACAGGTATTGTCGTTGTATCCCCAAGTGAGATAAGTTGGCGCCTTCACCTTCCGGGCAAAGTTCACCACATCATAATAAGCCATCGTGTTGAGACAGTCCTTGTTCTTCAATATCTCATGATATTTATTGAAGTGAGGATATCCGCCCGTTCTTCCCTTCTCTGCATAACCAGCCATATCGCTGAGCGCAGGATGATTAGCCACGCACTGGGTTACTCTGCTATCCAAGCCTGCTGCGACAATCGCCAAGGCACCGCCCTGACTGCCGCCCTGCACAGCCACATTCTTTCCGTCCCACTCAGGAAGAGACGTCAGGAAGTCGATGCAGCGCACTAATCCCTGATAAACATGCTTCATATAATAGCGGTTCTTATCTTCCAATCCATTGGCAAGATAACCGCCGTTTGCATCGTTGAATCCCTTGCTTATCTCCTGAAAGGTTTCGGCAGGAAGACGTGGGTCGAGGCCATGGATTTCTATCTCGAAGCGGATGAATCCGTTCTCGGCATAATACTTGTTGCGCAGGGGTTCCTTGATGGTCTTGATACCGGCTCCCGGAGGGGTGAGAACCACGGGATGGCTACCCTGCTTGGCATTCTTGGGATAGAAGAGATAGCCATACATCGCATGTCCCATCTTATCTATCTGAAGCTTTACGAGATAGCAATCTATCTTATCTGTACAATATTCCTTGGCGAGTTCCTTGGTGTAACTCAAGGGAACATTCTTCAGTTCATCCTTCGCCTTCTGCCAGAAACTGTCGAAATCCTTAGGTTCCTGGGTATAAGGCTGAATCTTATCCACCGAGAATCCCACTTTTACATGATGCTGATAGGTTTTGCCATCAAGCTGATAGAATAATCTCAAATCTCGGAAGCCCGGAGTCTTTCGGGTTCCCATGTTCACGATGGCGCGCCCATTCTTCAGCTTGAAGCTTCCTTTCTTGTCAGCCTTCAGCATGTCATCGCCAATTTCATAGTTCACCTCGCCGTCACGGGGAATTCCATACTTATAGAAACTTACTTCCACTTTAGCCTGCTCGCCCGTCTTATAGAGCCAGTCGGCATGGTCGGGCACGGTAAGCCAAAGATAATCACTGCGATAGGGATAGTTCTCCGCCATCGCATTCACTCCGCCCATCATGTTCATCGCAAGGAAGAACAGGAGCGACAGATAGATAGTTTTTAATTTGTTCATCGCTGTATAGTTTGCTTTATTTTTTATAATTGATGGTATGTTTTATTTGCCTTTTCTTGCGGACTTTGAATTCGATTTGGCAGGCTTAGACTTCGATTTATCAGATTCCGATTTCGACTTGCCGAACTTGGACTTGGCAGGCTTCAAACCACATTCTTTAAAGAACAAGGCATCAGCATCACGCTCATCGTCCTCCTCATCATCATCCAGCCAATCCCCATCATCCGACCAATTATCAAAACCAAACAAATCATCATTAAAATCATTGGCTTCGCCTTCCGCAAACTCATTCAAAACTTCCTTAAACTCAGCAAACATAATGATTCTATCAGTTGTTCCCTTGGTTAGCAACTTGGTTACACCCTTGATGCCATCCTCGATTTCCACTGGCGGCACACGATAATTCTTGTAGATGTTCTTAATCATAGGCAGCAATTCCACCGCCTTGATTTGAGCAAGAGATTTCACTATCCAATCCATTGCCATGGCTGGCATTGTGAAATCGATACATGATTTCAGCACATCCGTAACCCATGTCAGAACCTGCAGGCGACAGGAAGGATTCTCCACAGCCATCTGTACCACGGCATTGAAAACCGTAGGATAAACTTCAGGCATAAATCCATCCGTATTCATCATTTCCTTCAGTTCCTCAAGATGCCCCACGCCTACGTGAGCCAATATCAGAGTGGTGACTTCTTCGTACCCACTGTAATAGAACTCATAGAAACTTTGATTTTGCTTCAAGGTTTCGAGGATTACGTCGAAAAGACCTGTTAGCTTGAAATCATCAACAAGCTGGAAACCTGCTATAATAGGCAAGCCACTGGTCTCCACGTCTTCATCGAAATCATGAGTCAATCCATCGGCAAGAATGAACATAAAGAAATTGCGCATTGCATCTTCCTGTTCCTGCTGCGAGAGGGAAACCATCGCCTTATGAACCACTTCATACGCCGCAAGAATTTCGCTTGGCATGAAGGCTTTTAATAAGTGCTGAAGATATTCTGCCAAAGGTTTTACTTGCTGGGTATAGTCAGGGCGCTGATAAGTATAAACCGACTCCTGCATCTCACCCAGACTTCTACCCGACGATGCAAAATTTTCGAGATCAGCCATCAGCATCATCTTCTCTTCGGGCGACATTCCGTTCAGCATTTCGGTTAGTGCATCCAAAACAGGATTGCCGCTACTTTTTCCTTTTTTCTTTTTTGACATTATTTTTTTTTGTTTTTTATTTTATGAGTTCATTTTGATTTTTTATAACTCGGCATTATACCATGCCTTGGCTCTTGCATCAAACTCCTTGCGAGCCGCACTGCCAGGCTCACCATATTTCTCTCGAAGATGATCTTCGAAAGTACGTAGTTTAGCTAATTTTTCTTCGTTAAACTTAACCATAAACCCTTTCGTTTATTTCTGTATTCCATGCTGCAAAAATAAGAAAAATATTAGTTACTTCCAAATATTCTGGAAGGAATTTGTTACTTTCTTGCTCTTTTAGTATTAATGATACGTGTTGATGCAGGCAAGCGACTTCTCAAAAAAGAGAAAAGTGGTTATTCCCACAAAAGAAACAACCACTTATTCTTATATTATTCTTGTTCTTATACTCTAACTTCTACTTCACCATTTCTTTTCTCACGCTTCCATCGCTATACTTCACGATGTTCAAGCCCTTGGTTGGAGCAGTCAAACGCTGGCCATTAGCAGAATAGCGAGAGATTTCCTTGGCATCTTTGGTAGTTGTGACCTTATCAATGCCCGTAATATCATACTCAACGATTGTACCGAACTTACCCCAAACACTATCTGCCTGATATGCTTCCTTTGTTCCTCGTGGAACATATAAGGTACAAGTTTCTCTGCTTGAATCTTCAAAAGCATCTCCTTTTTTTACTACATAATCATTATCGTAATAATATATTTGCAGAGGTTTTTGCCATTCAACCTTCACTGACGTTAAAGAAGTGCAGCCAGAAAAAGCAGATTTTCCAATACCAGAAACTGAAGACGGCAAAACCACCGAAGTCAATCCACTACAATCAGAAAACGCATTTTCAGATATACGCACATAATCCCCTTCCTTATCAGCTGTGAAAATCAAAGATTTCAAATTACGACATCCTTTAAAAGAATCATAACCAAATTCTATGTTATGTGAATTAACAGTTATAGCTGTTAAATCCGTATTATCCGTAAAGGTACTACCAAAGTATATTGTATCGCAATCAAACTGCAAAGAGGATAATTTTGGGCAATCCTTGAAAACATCCCCCCAAAGACTTGCATACTTCGCCTTGAAAGACAACTCAGCCAAATCAGCGTGACCCTCAAATACGTTATCTTTAAGAGTAATCTTATCACAGTCTATCGACAAAGATGATAAAGGTGCACCTTTGAATACCGGAGCCACTTCAACATCATACTCATGAGTTCCTAAACAGACCTCAGTACCACTTATTTTAAGAGTCTGCAATTTATCCCAATCAGCAAAAGCTCCACATCCAATAGATATGCTCTTAGGAGAATCTATAGTCAAACTACTTAAATCAGAAGTGCCTTTGAAGCCCTCAAAGGCATATTCTCCGATTTCGATGTCACCATTCAATTGAAATTCACATTTTAAATTCTGGCAATCTGCGAAAGCCTCTTTCCCGATTTTTATTCCGTTTCTATTAGATATTGACAAATTACTCAAGGTTGTTGCCTTGAATGCTTCTTCCTCAATTTCAATATCATCACAATCTATGCTTAAAGATTTCAAAACTGAATTATTCAAGGATGTTGCATTAAATGCTTCTTTATTAATTTCAAGCTTATCACAACCAATGCTCAAAGACTTCAAACCAGAATTAGAAAAAGCAACTGAATCTATAGAAACCTTACGGCATTTAATATCCAACGCTTCCAAATCCTTACATCCTGAGAAAGCTCCTGATTCCAAATGCAGAGTACATTCCGAACCCACCTGGATATTCTTCAGACCACAACTGTCAAAAACGCCATCACCTATTCTCCACTCACCTTTGTCGAATGTATATTCCGGAATATTCATTCCACGGAAACATCCATACAACAATACATTACCATTATTTATGATCGTAGGCGGAGTTTGGAATTCCGCAAAAGTATTTTGTGAAAAACCAGCTCTTCCATTATTTACTATTGTAGGCAAAGTACTGGCACCCGCAAAAGCATTCTCTTCAAAACCAGCATTGCCATTTATTATTATTTTTTTTAAAGAACTACCTGCTAAGCTTTTCTCGTAAAAATGGGCATCTGTTATTACCAAAGAATCCAAACTCGTACATCCGTCGAAAGCATAAGGGGTAATGTTACCACCTAAACCTTCCACAGATTTTAAACTCGGACAATTTCCGAATGCACCTCCGTAGTTTCCATTAAAAAAATTGCAGGAATAGTCAAGGTTACCTTTTACTACTCGTAAATTTTTGCAATCCTGAAAAGTATTACTACCCAAAAATACATTTTTATTTAAACCAAAATCTACAGAATCCAAACTAGAGCACTGCGCAAAAGTATAAACCAACTGTAGATTCTCCGATACATCGATATTAAAAGACTTTAAGTTCACACACGCATCGAATGTACCATACAAATGAGCATTTGCAGCCTTCAACTCAAATGTTTCCAAAGATGTACAAGCACTAAAAGTTCCACCAATAACATGTGAAGAATAATCACCATCCATCAATTTACCTCCTACGTTTATGGACAGAGAAGTTAGGCCGTAACAGCGAGAGAAGAAACCAGAAAGAGTAGCATCTCCCGAAGTCTTGATTGAAACTGATTTTAAAGTATTATTAGGCAAATCCAATCTACCACGAATTGCCAATTCGGCAGCCTCAATCTTTACTGCATTTAAACTTGTCCCACCAAGAAGCACTCCTGTATCAACACTAACTGGCGTAACTTTCATCTTTCCTGAAGACAAAAAGCTCAAAGTATCTATGTTGCAAGAAGAAATCGCATTGTCGCAATAACTAATCTCGGATGAAGAAATTACAACATTTGATAAATTTTGGCAAGATGCCAAAGCACTACTATAAAGATGAGAAACTGTTGATGGAATGGCGATTTTCCTTAAAGAATAACAACCACGAAAGCCTGCCAGACAAGTTTGATTATCATCAGTATAACCAAGAGCATCTTTTTGAGATACCCACTCAGTTCCTTCCAATCCACCATCTACGATATTGGCATCTTTCAAATCAAGATTATACAGCTTTGCATATTTATTCACAGAATACTTTTCCAATCCTGCCATCTCACAGATATATTTAATATCCGCTCCATTGATACTGCCACTCACTTTAAGGTCAGTTATCTCCATTTTCTCACTTGCTGGTATTAATGTAGACAATGTACCAGCCTCTGTTACCGTTACTTCACGTATCAATCCTTCTGCTTGAAGCAAAAGGACCTGAAATAACAAAACTACGACAAAGCTCAAACGTTGCGTAATAGATAAATATTTCATAAGTAAAAATGTTTTTAGTGCCAACTAAACCCCATGTCAGCCGTGAATGATAGATTTTCTCAACAAAACAAAAGACGTGGGATCTCCCTGTTACCCGTCCCACGAATCGAGGCCTTCGCACTGCCCAGTGTTGTTGAACGAGCAACATCGAAGCCCACGCCGATATGTATACACCTCTCCCAATACGGATATAAGACACCCTGCATTGCGCAATGTGCCATACCAGTAAAGGGATGCGAATATATCACATCCCGAGGGCATCTACCGTTGCAAAGTCCATGACAACACCTGAAAGTTGCGAAGTTTCGATTCGTCAAGAACAAAGCGTCAAGTAAACGCCTTTATATTATGTCGCAATACCAAGCCCCACCCGCTATCCTTCTCAGCACAAAAGCCTCTTAAAGAGACTCTCCATGCATCGATACGGCGTGAGCGAGAGTGGTATCGCTTGCAAAGGTAATGAAAAAATCGATTACTCGTATCTTTTTCATGGATTTTTTTTAGCAGTTAGGATAAAAAACTGATGTTTGGGCACACAAAGAAGACTTATTGCGCCCAAACACACCATTCTCTTCGTTTTTAAACTTGAATTCCAAATTGACTTTTCAAAATACTTCGTTGATTTTGGCAACAAGTTCCTCTGGCTTGAAGTCTTCCATCTTAGAAAAGGCAAACCATTTCTTTCCTAAGTCTTTGATGGAGGCACCCACATGATAAACCGTATCATCAATACAAAGAAAGCGATCGTGGGAACGACGGAAAACAGAGATTTCTATCGGAGGATATTGGCTATTATGGCGATCAACATCAAGACGAAGCTGGCGACTTATCTGCTGAGTATAAATGATGGCAGAAACCGTATCCTCCCGCTTATCCAATAAAGTCAAAACCGATTCATCCACATAATTATCTATGAGGATGATACGCTGCTTGGCACTCTTTATGAGTTCAGAGACAAAGGAATAAGCATCATAGATTTGGTTATCAAAGAAGATTCCTTGCTTCGGTTTATACATACCTTCGTCCAAGCGACGGAAAATTTCGTCTATGCGATGGTCTTGTACTTCTTGATGAGCAAGAATCTTCGCCTGAACCTTATTAGACTCCAACTGATTAAATTCGATGGTTTCCAATCGTTGGAAAACCGCCGCATTGTTGACCATAAAATGGCGCATAGATACGAATGCTCGCATAATGCGGATGTTTGCTTCAACAGCAGTCGATGACTTCAAAACTCCACTAAGCATGGCAACTCCTTGCTCTGTGAAAGCATAAGGCAGTTTTCTTACACCGCCCCAACTTGAAGTCGCAAATTGCGACTTCAAGTTATCAAATTCATTTGGGGTCAATTGAAACATAAAGTCTTCAGGGAAACGCTCTATATTACGTTTTACCTGCTCATTCAATCTTTTTGTTTCTACTCCATACAGCTCTGCCAAGTCACGGTCAAGCATCACTTGTTGTCCTCTGATAACTCGTATCAGAGACTCCACTTTATTTTCTACAGGCAATTGCTGATTACCTGATTTAGCTACACTATCGTCCTTTGCCATATTCTTTAATCCAATTAAATTAGAAGATTTCGGCAAAGGTACAACAAAAATCGGAAATAAACAAGAGAACTTGCTTTTTTATGTAATCAGCAGGTGCATTTTTTGCACATACTGACTATGAAACTCTGCAGGGCGGACGCATCAATATGCGTCCACCCTGCAGACAACTACACACCCTGTGGCAGCACACCTCACCTATTTTTTTCTCTATCAAGCTGTTGCTGATATATTTTTCTTTTCAGACCTTTACATTTTACACATTTTCGAGGTTTGTCGAGTAAGTGGAGGGATTTTTTTTGTTCAAGATACCCTCAATAGGCATCTTGAACAAAAAAAATATCCATCCCGATAGTTTTAAGCGCTGGCGGAAAACTAGCATTCTCCAAGGAATCACAATAAGAAAAAGCTCGATCATCTATTCTCTCCAACACTGGCGAGAAGTGCGAAGTGTCGGATGAAGCGAGAGATGGTTCATCAAATGAGTAGTGAAATTATGAGGGTTGAGTCGATTACAGAAGACAATATGGAGTCAAATTGCTCCAGGACCCGAAAATATTCTTCCAAAAGGAGTGAGTTTCTCAGATTTAATTTGTATCTTTGCCATGTCATATCAGAGTTTTGCTTGTTTTCTTTTCGCGACACTAAGATAAGTGAAAATTCTGACATAGCAAAATCCGGAGTAACTTTCTGTTGCTCAGGCGCTTAAAAAGTTTAACTGATAATAGTGTTGCGGAATTAATGAAATAACTAGAAATGAGATTGAAAAGACATCTACTGACAGCCGCCCTGGCACTCTTTTGCCTATCGGCAGCTAACGCCCAACTGCTAAGAACAACAGTGGAGCAAGGAGAAATTGAAGGTGTGGAACATGAAGGATTCGCCCTATACAA
>CAKQCH010000063.1:0-14828 GCA_934216735.1 uncultured Prevotella sp. | reverse complement strand
CGGCTCGACATGTGATAGGCGAGCGAATCGGAGGCTACCTTCTTCTGCATCTGATGCAACTCCTTGGCGTAACCCTCTGCATCCATCACCGCCTGGGCTATCTGGTCGTGAAGCTTGCGCCTGGTTTCCTCCAGGTTCACCTGTGCCAGTTGCCAGTCGTTGCGTGCCTTCTTCACGCTGTGCCAATGGTCGCTATTATAAATAGGTATGGAAAGGGTCAACGCGAGGTATTCGCCCTGGTTGTTGCGAAACTGCGAGGCAAACCCATCGTATTGCCCTTTCTGAGAGAGATTCTTATAATAGTTGGTAGAAATGCCGCCACCGAGAGAGAGTGATGGCAGCAATCTGCCTTTTGCTATCTTATAATCATACCGTGCCCGCTCCACTTCGTACTCTGCCGACTTCAAATCGGGAGAAATATTCAGGAAGCCCTGGTAAACGGTTTCGTAGTTTATACCAAATTCAGGAATCGCCTCATTTTCAGCATTTAACTTCAGATTCAGTTTCCCATTAATCTGGATTTTCTGTTCCTCATTAATTTGGATTTTCAGCTCTTCATCCACCGGAAAATTCATCGCCGATTTCAAGGCTAGCAGACTCTGTTTTGCCACATTCTCCTGATGCGTAAGATTGTATTCATCTTCTGCCACCTGCGATTCCATCTGCACCACATCCGGGCGTCCCTTCTCGCCCAGTTCATACAGGCGCTTCATCTTAGCCAGCATCCGCTTGCTTTCGTTCAGTTTCTCGCTTGCTATCTGAATGCTAGCCTCAGCATAGGCAGCATCCACATATTTCTGCATCACGTCGATGGCACGGTCGTCCTGAATCTTCTGCATCGCCGTGGCTGAATAATCCCGGCTCAGCTTAGCCTGCTTCAAGGCGTTGATGGTGGCGAAACCGTCGAAGACATTCAGTTCGGCATAAAGCTGATAGTAGTTGTTGAATGTCGTTACATTATTATAAGTATTGGTTTCCGGGTCGATGTTTCGTCCCCAGGCGTACTGTCCCTGCACGCCTCCCGAAACGGTAGGCAGGAATCCTGCCACAGCATGCTGGTAATCCTGCTTGCGCTGGCGGGCATTTACCACCTCCCGCTTCACCTCTGTGGCGTGCTCCACGGCGTACTTCATGCAGTCGTCGAGGCTCCAGCTCTGCGCCGAGGCACCAGACGTCCAGACCAACCATCCTATCAATATTCCTATTCTTTTCATAATCTTCTTCATTTTGGCATAATAAGGACAAGAGCCATGCCAAAACAGCATTTCTCCTGATAATCAAGCCATTAAATAAAAACCTTCATTAAACAAACTGTCCAACAATTAGACACCACCGTCTAATTGTTGGACAGAATTTCTATTTTCACAAGAAAAATGACAAAAAAGTTTGGTGCTTTCAAAAAAATGCAGTACCTTTGCCATCATAAAATAAACAACGTAACAACATTAATACATGATGACAATAGAAGAATACAGAGCGGCTATCTTACAATGCCTGCTCGACGCAAAGAATGAGGACGGCACTCCTGCCATCACTCCTAAGGAAGCCCAAGAGGCACTCAACGGTTTTACCGATGACGAACTGCAGGATGGAATCCTTTGGAATTCACCAGAAGACGTGGCTGAAATCATACTCGAAGGATAAATTACATGCCGAGGATTGTAAATTACAAAAGTAATATCCATCTATAAACAAGGGTAATATCCATCTTTAAGTATAGAAAAAGGAGCAAAGACTTACCGGTTTTACCGATTCGTCTTTGCTCCTTTTTGTATAGAGATCCTGCTTTCGTGTTTATCTGGCGATAAACTTCTTGCCATTACAGATATACATCTGACCAGCCTTCATCTGCTCAACCTGCTGACCCAGCATGTTGTAAATCTTGCCATCCTTCACCACGGCTGTGTGAACCACCCTGATTCCGTTGGTTATCTGCTCGTAGGTAAAGGTTACCCTGGCAAAAATCTGCTTGTTTTTACCCTTGGCATCCACATCGCCACTCGTAATGTTAGAGTTGTCGAACGCCAACTTGATGCTCTGGGTCGCTGCGAAATCCTTGAGGTCGATGGTTACAGGGCTCTGGCCGGCTGTACCACCAGGCAAAGTTACCTGATTTGCCAAGATAGAGCTTTCGCTTCCATCCACATAAACGCCCGTAAGATAGATAGAGCGGTCGGCCGTGGTAGAGGTATTGTTGCTGTAGCCCTCCACATTGATGCCCGTGATGCGATAACCGGCATTTACGGAGAAGGTGATGGTTTCACCATTGTTGTTGGTTCTCATCTTGATGTAGCCATTAGATGAAGTGGCTGTTATCTCACCCTTCTCGCCTGCCGTATAGCAGGTACCCTTGATGATAGCCTTATCTTCGGCAGGTGCCTTCATCTCTTCCATACCATTGGTAGGCTTCTCTGCTGCCACCTTTTCAGGCGCATGGCTCACGGTCTGGGTAACGTAGGTCTTTCCATCTACCCCCAGATAATCCGGGAGATAATAACCCAGATGAGGCGGCTGGTTGTAAGATGAGTTCTGCCATACTACGCCCATGCGATAAACATGGTCTTGCATCAGGCAAGGCACCTTGTATTTAGTAGGCTCCGGAGTGGAGAAAATCATGATTTTGCAAGTTGGCGAAGTATAATCGTCCTCATGCTGGAACATAATCAGCTCCTCGCGCCAGTCGCCCAGCAGGTCAGCCTGCAGACATGGAGTAGCCTTGGTGGAATTGCATGCCGATGGATTGCCGTATTCGTAGAAATTCTGGAAGGTGACGATGCTCTTTCTTGCCGTATTATAGTTCTGGATGCGTGGAGAATAGCCACCCGTCGTGGTGCTGTAACGACCATCGAAAGTTTGGTCGTACGGATCGCCCGTCCAATAGATTCTGAAGTTGGTATCAGGCTTCTTGCCGGCAATCACCGTATTGCCGGTGGCACAATCGCGCACATCAGCATCTGTGCTCGACCAGAACTCGAATCCTCTGTTGGCTGGCACGAAATCTGCCGCCAGTCCGCGTCCGTTGTCTCTATCGCCCGTGGCTACGCAAAGGAATTCTCCGGTGGTGGCATCGTGTACATCCCAGCCATAACCGCCCGCCTTTTCCTCGTGAGGCATCATCACCTCCAGACCAGGACGGTCGGGACAAAGATCGGTCAGATGGATGGCATCGCCATGACCCTTTCCTGTGGCACAGAGCAACTTACCATCATGACCGATGGTAGCCGCACCAATACAGATATCATCAAAGCCATCGTTGTTCACATCACCCACGGAAATGCCGTGCACACCCTGTCCGAAACTGGAATTTCCCGTTCCCGAACTGAGCACCTGACCCTTGGCATCCACCACTTCCCACTTATTGCTCAGGCCCTTATGAAGCCAGCGGGTAGAAAGTTCCTTTCCGTTCCAATCCACAGCCCACAGGAAGCAGTTCTTGTAATATCCACGCTGGAATACAGCCGAAGGCAACTTGTCCATGCCGTCCAGATAAGCAGCACAGGCATTGAAACGCTCCGAACGATTGCAGTTACTATCGCCGAAGAAAGCAGAATTATCTGTTGCCGAAGAAGGGAAGTCTTCTCCCGAACGGCTTGGCGAATACCAGATGGTGTGCATCGCCTCGCCCGTTTCACCCTTGAATACGGTAAGGAATTCCTCGCCGCCGGTTACACGACCCTTGCTGTTAAGATAGGTCTTGGAATTATCCACCGCCTGGATTTTGGCATCGCCCGCCTCGGTTACATACTTTCCCTTGCCGTCGGTGGAACCATTGGCCGTCTTGCAGATCAGCTCAGCCTTTCCGTCGCCATCGAAATCATAAACCACCATCTGCGTGGTATGGTTGCCCGAACGGACGTTGAGACCCAGGTTGATATTCTTCTCCCACAGCGGAGTGCCATCCATGCGATAAGCGCTGATGATGACCGGCGAAGCATAGCCATCCTTTCCGCTGTCACGCTGGTTATCAGGCATCCATTTCAGAATCAGTTCATAGTTGCCGTCGCCATCCAGGTCGCCCACCGCCATGTCGTCCGGGCGGTATCTTCCGGTAGTGTTTCCACTCTTGATGCTGGCAGGGCGCTTCACATCGAAGGTGGTAAACATGTTGTTCCAGGCAGTAGCCTCACTCGCTTCACCAGCCGAAGACACGATGCGATACGTATCGCCCGGCTTGCCATTGGCATCCAGATAGCTGGTTACATCCGAAACGGCAGAAGCCACTTTCTTACCATTGCGGTACACATCGAAGGCCAGATCCTTGGCATCCGAAGTAAGCGAACGCCAGGAAACCAGAATACCCTGGCTGGTCTTGACAGCCACAGGTGCACGATTCAACTTTTCCTTCACCTGCTGAGCTGAAGCAGAGAAGGAATTTGCTGCTAATAAAGCAGCCAACAAAAAATGCAATTTCATGTTCTTTAGTTTATTTGTTCCTAAGTTTATTGTTTCTGAGTTTAATTGTTCATGAGATTATACTCTCTTTGTTTAATTGAATCCGCCACAGATTTCTCTATTTTGGGTGGAATACAAGACAAAAGAGGCTTTAGTCTTCATTTTTGTTGCAAAAGTAATAAAAAAAACAAGAATATGCAAACTTTTCTTTGCCTAATTCAATTTTTATTTGTAAATTTGCAACCGCAAAGAGGAGGAGGGAACTTGCAAATCCCTCTTTCGCAAAGCTTCAGCAGAATAAAAAGTTTGCAAAGCTTCAGCAAAATAAAGACAAAAAGAAATTTTTACCGGTAAAATAGATATTTAAATAATGAAGATAGAAAACGAAATCATCAGCTCTGTCATCGCGGCGGTGAAGGAGCTTTATGGTCAGGACGTACCTGAGAAGATGGTAGCCCTGCAGAAGACCAAGAGTAATTTCGAAGGTAACCTTACCCTCGTCGTATTCCCATTCCTCAAAATGTCGAAGAAAAAGCCTGAGGATACTGCTCAGGAAATCGGTGAGTACTTGAAGAAGAACTGCGCCAACGTCATCGCAGACTTCAATGTGGTGAAGGGTTTCCTCAACCTTTCTATCGCTCCTGCCGCTTGGGTAGGACTCTTGAACACCATCAACGCTGACCCTAAGTTCGGCGAGAAGCCTGTTACTGAGAATAGCCCACTCGTCATGATTGAGTACTCTTCTCCTAACACCAACAAGCCTCTCCACCTCGGTCATGTGCGCAACAACCTGCTCGGTTGGTCATTGGCCCAGATTATGGAGGCCAACGGTAACAAGGTAATCAAGACAAACATCGTTAACGACCGTGGTATTCACATCTGCAAGTCAATGCTCGCTTGGCTCAAGTGGGGCAATGGCGAAACTCCTGAAACTTCCGGCAAGAAGGGTGACCACCTCATCGGCGACTACTATGTAGCCTTCGACAAGCACTATCGTGAGGAAATCGCAGAGCTCAAGGCTCAGTACATGAAGGAGGGCATGGAAGAAGAAGCTGCCACAGAGAAAGCAAAGGCAGAGGCTCCATTGATCAAGGAGGCTCACGAAATGCTCGTAAAATGGGAGAACAACGACCCTGAAGTTCGCGCCCTCTGGCAGAAGATGAACAGCTGGGTTTACGCAGGCTTTGACGAGACCTATAAGATGATGGGTGTAGGTTTCGACAAGATATATTATGAGTCAAACACTTACCTCGAGGGTAAGAAGAAGGTAGAGGAAGGATTGGAAAAAGGTCTCTTCTTCCGCAAGGACGATAACTCTGTATGGGCAGACCTCACCAACGAGGGTCTCGACCAGAAGCTCCTGCTCCGTTCTGACGGCACTTCTGTTTACATGACTCAGGACATCGGTACTGCCGACCTCCGTTTCAAGGACTTCCCTATCGACAAGATGATCTACGTAGTAGGTAACGAGCAGAACTACCACTTCCAGGTGCTCTCTATCCTGCTCGACCGTCTCGGTTTCAAGTGGGGCAAGGACTTGGTTCACTTCTCTTACGGAATGGTAGAGTTGCCTAACGGTAAGATGAAGAGCCGCGAGGGAACCGTAGTAGATGCAGATGACCTGATGGCAGAAATGATCAAGGATGCTCGCCAGACAAGCGATGAGCTTGGCAAGTTCAAGGACATGAGCGAGGAAGAGCGCCAGGAGATTTCACGCATCGTGGGTCTCGGAGCGTTGAAGTACTTCATCCTCAAGGTGGATGCCCGCAAGAACATGCTCTTCAACCCAGAAGAGAGTATCGACTTCAACGGCAATACAGGTCCTTTCATCCAGTACACCTACGCTCGTATCCGCAGCATCATGCGCAAGGCAGCAGCCGAGGGCATCGAGATTCCTGCAGAATTGGGCGCAGATGCTCCAATCAACGAGAAGGAGATTGACCTCATCCAGAAGATGAACGACTTCGCTGCAGCCGTAGCCGATGCCGGCAACAACTATAACCCTGGCGGCATTGCTAACTACTGCTACGAGCTGACCAAGGAGTTCAACCAGTTCTACCACGACTACAGCATCCTGAATGCTGAGAGCGAGGCAGAGAAGACCACTCGTCTGGTTCTTGCAGCCAATGTTGCCAAGATTCTGAAGAACGGTATGGCTCTGCTCGGTATCGAGGTTCCAGAAAGAATGTAATATTTACATAAGATATAATAACCTACAATTGAATATTGACTATTGACAAATAATGAGCACCCCCAGAGCCAGACTCTGGGGATTGCTCATTTCGTTTTTATAGGGGGTAGGATTCCTTATAAAGGTCTGATTCTTTATAAAAGTCTGTATTCTTTATAAAGGTCTGTATTCTAAGTTTATATCTATCAATTCTATTTCCTATTTCTATAGGGTAGGATTCTAAAACAATAATCAACAGGAAATAAAAGAATAGAAAAAATGAATAAGATGCCCGTAAATCCTCCTTCATGGAGAAACGATACCGTGTTGCCTTTGCCCAACGAGGTAAAGGCGAATGCCTGGGCTGTGGATGCTGCCTGTTCCGGCAATCCGGGTCCGATGGAATACCAATGCATTGATCTCCAGACTGGTGAGCAGGTTTTCCACTATGGTCCCATTCACGGCACCAACAACATCGGCGAGTTCCTTGCCATCGTCCACGCTCTAGCCCTGATGGCCCAGCGAGGCATCACCGACAAGGTAATCTATAGCGACAGCGTGAATGCCCAGCTCTGGGTAAACAAGAAGCAATGCAAGACCAAGCTGGAGCGCACTCCTCAAACCGAGCAGCTCTATCAGGTCATCGCCCGTGCCGAGAATTGGCTCCGCACCCACCCCGTCACCGTGCCTATCTTTAAATGGGAAACAAAGAAGTGGGGCGAGATACCTGCAGATTTCGGAAGAAAAGGATAAGATTCTTCTTCTAAAGTTTCACTATTTCGCATGAAGTAGTTTTTTACCCCATTTTGCGCAGAATAGCCTGTTACTATTTTGCGCAAAATGGCATTTTCAGTACCCTATCAGCAAAATAAGGCTCATAGAAAAGATTAGCACACAACACTTTTCAGTTTTTTAACTCCATCAGCACACGAAAGTTAGGTAATTATTTGGAAGTTTCAAGAATTAATCGTAATTTTGCACCAAATCTAAATAGATTCATAACTAGCTAACTTGTAATTATTAATAATTCAACCAGACAATGAAACAAAAACATTTATTTTGGGGAGCTGCGGTTGCATTGACCTTCCTCTTCAGCACATCAGCTATTGCACAACTTAGACACACCAAGAAAAAGGTGAAGAAAGTGGTTGAGGCAAAGGTTGACGTTTGTCCGTTTACAGACAAATGGGTAGAAGACGAGACCAAGTTTGAGGATCGCAAGGAAAAAGCCCATGCTACTTTCGTACCTTATTCTTCTACTGCTTCCATGCAGCAGGACGACTACTACAAATTCCCATGGCTCACACCTAAACGTGCCAACTATCTGTTGCTCAACGGCAAGTGGAAATTCCACTATACTGCCGACTGGAAGCAGGGCAAACCTGAGAAGGATGACTTCTGGGCAGACAACGCCGATGTTTCTTCATGGAAGGAACTCCAGGTGCCCCTGAACTGGGAGATGGCTGGATACGATGTGCCTGTATATAATAATGTGGGCTATCCTTTCGAAAACAAACCGCCATTCATCACAGCCTTCAAGGATAACTTCGACAAGAATCCGGTAGGTTCTTATCGCCGTAACTTCAATCTGCCTGAAGATTGGGAAACAGGAAAGCGTGTGTTCCTGCACTTCGACGGTGCCTGCAGCGCCATCGTGGTTTGGGTAAACGGTAAGTATGCCGGCTATTCACAGGGTGCCAATACAGATGCTGAATTCGATGTCACCAACCTGGTTCGCAAGGGCGACAACAACGTATCTGTACGCGTTTACCGCTGGAGCGACGGCTCTTATCTGGAGGGACAGGACATGTGGCACCTCGGTGGTATTCACCGCGATGTTTATCTCGTAGCCACTCCAAAGACTTTCGTAGCAGATCATTACATCACTTCTGCCCTGAACAGCGATTATGCATCGGGCAAACTGAATGTTGACCTGACTATCAATAACGCTGCCAAGGAAAAATCAGAGAAGACGCTGGAGATTGAACTCCTCGACCCTCAGGGAAAATCTGTTGCCAAGCAGTCGGCACAGGTTGCCATGACTGCCAAGGACGGCGAGAAAAACTGCCGCCTTACCATCGACAACCTGACTGGTCTGAAGGCTTGGACCTCAGAGCAGCCTAACCTCTATACCGTTATCGTCCGCCAGAAGGCAGGCGACAAGGAAGAGATGGTATTCTCTACCAAATACGGTTTCAGAGATGTTGCCATCAAGGGCAAACTGGTTTATGTAAACGGCAAGCGAGTATTCTTCAAGGGTGTCAACACCCAGGATATTCACCCACTCTATGGCCACGCCATCGACGTGGAGACCATGCTTCGCGACGTAATCCTAATGAAGCAGGCCAATGTGAACACCGTTCGTACCAGCCACTATCCTCGTCAGGCTAAGATGTATGCCATGTTCGACTACTACGGATTGTACTGCATGAACGAGGCTGACGTGGAGTGCCACAACAACCACTCACTCTCTAACAACCCTACCTGGCGTGCTGCTTATGTTGACCGCACAGAACGCATGGTATTGAGAGACCGCAACCATCCTAGCGTGGTATTCTGGTCGCTCGGTAACGAGTCGGGCGGTGGCGACAACTTCCAGGCTACCTACGATAAGGTGAAGGAGCTTTTGCCTGGTCGCGACGCGTGGGTTCACTACGAGGGTTACAATCACGGTGCCAAGTACTCAGACTTCGGTTCAGACATGTATCCAAGAATCGAGGTTGTGAAGAAGCAGATGGATGGCCTCAACAACAAGCCTTACTTTATCTGTGAGTATGCTCATGCCATGGGTCAGGCTGTGGGTAACCTGCAGGAATACTGGGACCTCATCGAGTCAAGTACCGGTATCACCGGTGGCTGCATCTGGGACTGGGTTGACCAGGGTATCTACGATACACGCCGCATCCGCAAGGGGCTTCCTCTGAAGGATCCTAAGACTGGACTCCACTACTACACATCCGGTTACGACTATACCAAGATGAACAACGGTTACAGAGGATTCCAGGGCGACTTCATGAGCAACGGTATCATTACTCCAGGCAGAGAGTGGACAGCTAAGCTCACCGAGGTGAAGTATGTTTACAGAGATGTGAACTTCGAGTCTTTCTACAGTCGCGTGCTCACCCTGAAGAACAAGTGCGCATTCACCAACCTGGCTGATATCTATAATCTCAGCTACGAAGTGCTCCGCAATGGCGTATCTGTAGAGAAGAACCAGGTGGCTATCCCATCTGTATTGCCAGGCAAGACCTGCGATATCAACATCCCTTACACCACCGTTGTAGATGATAAGGCAGAGTATGTCATCACCTTCAGCCTCGTTCAGAAGAAGGCTACTTCATGGAGTAAGCAGGGTTATATGATGGCTCAGCAGCAGTTCAAGCTTTCTGCAGAGAATGTAGCAGGCACATCTGTTGCCGACCCTACCTTCGTACAGAAAGACCATGGCAAGTTGCCAGCTATCCAGGAGAAGGGCAAGCTGAAGGTGAAGGATAACACCATCACCGGCAAGGACTTCAGCATCACATTCGCAGAGGATGGTACCATCGCCAACTGGACTTATCGCAATACTCAGCTCGTTCAGCCTAACGCTGGTCCTGACTTCAACGGTTTCCGACGCATCGCCAACGACAACGTGAACCTGGGTGCTACAGGTGGTGTTGCCGAGAACGAGAATAAGGAAGAGGGTGCACTCACCGGCAAGAAGATGATGGTGAAGGCTCCTAAGAAGCAGGGCAAGAACGTGGTTGTGGAAACTGCCGTTACCAACGGTAAGGATACTCACCAGATTGCTTACATCATCTATCCTAACGGAACCGTGGATATGAAGGTAACTACCAACAATTCTTCTGAGGAAACCCGAAAAATTGGTATTGCCATGCAGTTTGCTCCTGGTTTCGAGAATGTGGAGTATTATGCCAAGGGTCCTTGGAGCAACTACATCGACCGCCAGAGAGGTTCGCTGTTAGGTTTGTACAAGACCACCGTGGATGGCATGTTCGAAGAGCAGAGTGCTCCTCAGACCATGGGCGACCGCCAGGGCCTGCGCCAGTTGACATTGGACAACAACAGCACGAAGTTGCAGATTACCACCGAGGGCATGGTAGCCTTCTCGTTGTCTCACTTCGATGATGCCCAGTTCAACTACGACGTATTCTATGGTGGCAAGCATCCTTACGACCTGGTACGCTCTAACCAGATTTTCGCTCACTTCGATTTCTGGCAGCGTGGCATCGGTAACCGCAGTTGTGGTGGCGACTCTTGTCTGCCACAGTACATGACTCCAACAGGAGCTCATGAGTTCACCTTGCGTTTCACTCCAATGGCGAAATAAAGGAAATAAAGAATAAGATATAAAAAAGGTGGGTGTTACACGAATTGTTGTAGCACCCACCTTTTTTATATCTTGTCTTATGCCTGAATGTTTAGTAATCCTGGATGTAGCCCTTGGTAAACATGTCATACGACAGGGCTTCCAGCTCTGCGAGCGTCATGTGCTCCACAGCATGCTCTATCTTGCGAATCAACTCGTCTCGCTTGAAATCGTCGTTATCGCTCAGGCGCGATGTAAATCTATTGCTCATACTCGTTCGTAATTATTTATTATATTATTATCATACGCCTCATGGCTGATTAACCGGATGTTATGAGGAAGCTTGGGTGCTGCTGTTCCGGCAGTTACCACGTTTTCCACATCTGTGGATAAAGATGTTTCTACCCTGATTTCATCCCATAATCCGGCATCGAGGAAAGCCTGATGGGTGATGGCGCCTCCTTCTACTATCAGCGACTGCACCTTATTATTATATAAGTACTGCATCATCTGCTTCAACACCTCTTCCTTACCCTTGGAGAAGTCCAAGCCCTCGAAACAAGGATGATGGCGGTCGATGACCAGTCGCATCGGATCCTTGCCGCTCCAGTCTCTCACGTTGAGCTGGCTATGGTCACGCTCATCGGTGATTCTACCCACCAGGATGGCATCGTTCTCGGCACGGAGCTTATGCGAAAGCATCTTAGTGAATGGCGTAGAAATCGCCATGCCCTGATAGTTATTATCCAGAAAGCCATTCGCCGTCTGCGCCCATTTCAGGATGACGTATGGTCGTTGATGGGTATTGAAGGTGATGAAACGCTTATTCAGTTCGAGGCATTCCGCCTCCAGAACGCCCACCATTACTTCAATGCCCGCCTCACGAATCTTCTGGATGCCACGTCCCTGCACCTTGGCAAAAGGATCCACGCAGCCACAGACGCATCTCTTCACACCTTTTCTTACGATAAGGTCGGCGCAAGGAGGCGTCTTGCCATAATGCGAACAGGGTTCGAGACTTACATAGATGGTGGCATCCTTTAAAAGATGCTCATCCTCAGGCTTAACCGATGCAAAGGCATTCACCTCGGCATGGCCCTCGCCACAACGCACATGATAGCCTTCGCCTATGATTCTGCCCTCGCTGCTCACGATGACGGCACCCACCATAGGATTAGGCTTCGCATTCTGTCTGCCGTTCTTCGCCAACTGCAGGCAGCGGCGCATGAACATTTCATCAATCTCCTGCTGAGAGAGCGGCTCTCCCGTCTTCGGATCCAGAAAAGATACTTTATTTTGTTCCATTTTTCTGTAATTAGGATTGTCTCAATAAAAAAGCCATATACAAAGGTATGGTAAGAAGTTGGTTGCTTCTACCCACATTATAATCACCTAGTTTAATGGCCTGATATACATGATATTTATCTGGATTAGCAAGAATAGTCTTTGTACTCTTGGTATTTCCATCCTTAGCCTTCACCTCAACCAATACACATTCCCCCTTGTAGCGTATCACGAAGTCAACTTCCAGCCCAGAGTCCTTACGGAAATAATACAATTTTCGCTTCATCTTCGTAAAGATGTCAGCCATCAGATTTTCGAAGATAGCACCTTTGTAACCATAAAGATTACCTTGCAAAATATCAAATTGCGTACCATCTTCCAGCATAGACACAAATAGTCCTGTATCTACCATATAAACTTTGAATGCATCCTGCATGGCATTTCCATCCAAAGGCAACTCAGTAATGCTGAGGTTGCGACAGCGGATAATGATTCCTGCATCTTCTATCCATTGAAGACTGCCCAGATATTGAGAAGCCTTGCTGTTCTTACGTACTACCGAGTATTGAAACTTCTTATTTTCCTTACTCAACTGAAGAGGAATCGACTCAAAACATTCTCTGATTCTAGACTTGTCTGCATCATCTGCATATTTTACCATATCATCCTCATATCCCGCAATAATATTACGCTGCTCTTCCAAAACCCTTCCCAAGTCATGATATTGAAGAAACAGATTTACAGCCGCTGGCATTCCACCAACAACTGTATATTGCAGAATCAACTGCCGGAAACGCAAGTGCAAGGCATCAGGAACAGGCATCTCATTATCAAAACAAGTTTTCACCTTATTTATAATAGGATCTGTAATTCCGTTCGCCCATAGAAACTCCTCAAAATCCAAAGGATACATATCTACAATCTTCTCGTATCCCACAGGTATAGAGTTTTTATACTTTTCACCAGTATCTTTGCTTGTCCGGGATCCATACCCTCTTACCCCCAACAAGGACCCTGTGGCTATCACATCATACCTACCATCCATCTTGAAGAATTTCAAGGAAGTACGGGCAGCAGCACATTCCTGTATTTCATCCAATATCAAACAAGTTTGCTGTGGTACAAACACACATCCCGGAATCATTGCCGAAATATTGATTACCATATCATCCACAGCTTTCGACCCCTCAAAAGCCAGGGCATAATCAGGATTAAGCATGAAGTTGAGATAAACCACATGCTGATAATTTTCTTGCGCAAATTTCATCACGCTGAAGGTCTTACCACATTGTCTGCATCCTTTAATGACAATGGGCTTATGATTATCCTCCTGTTTCCAGGCCAAGAGAGTTTCTTCTATTTTCCTTTTCAGCATAAACACTTTATTATTAAGAACTTACAATACATAAAAACTATTTTCCAAAGGACTTTTCAAGAGCTCACGTCTATTTTCCAAAGGACTTTTCATGAGCTCGCGCCTATTTTCCAAGGGACTTTCGTCCGCAAAGATAATAAAATATAGGAATCGCTGTATGAAGAAAAGAGGTTTCTTACGATAATTTAACATAAAAATCACCTAAGTAAATTAAGAAAAGCGTATCTTTGCGGTATGAAAACGTATCAGCAACTTTGGCAATCCCTCACCCCACTCTATGATGCTGGCGAAGCGCAGGCTATCGTCCGCACCGTGCTTGATGTGGAGTACGGAATGACTCTGACCGACATAATCTGCGGCAAAGTTAATGAATTATCTTCAGACGAAGAAAGAAATCTGGAAGAAATTATCACAAGACTGCAAAATGGCGAGCCTGTGCAGTATGTTTTGGGCGAAGCCGACTTTGCCGGGAGAACCTTTCATGTGGAGCCGGGCGTACTGATTCCAAGACCCGAAACGGCAGAACTCTGCCAATGGATTGTGGAAACACAGAACGAGAACTGGGAAAAAGAAGAGGCAATTATCAGAAAAGAATTTAACATTAGCCCAGACGTTGCCTTTAAGGACGTAAACATGTTTGAGGCAAAAGGATGGCTCAAGCGCCAATATTTACGTTTGAGATACCTCGTCAAAATGTTACGTAGTTATAAAAAAGCTATGCACACTAAATTAGTCTCTCCTCGACCAAAAATCATAGATCTCTGTACCGGCTCTGGCTGCATTGCCATTACCCTGAGCCTTGAAATTCCTGATTCAGAAGTATTAGGAATAGACATTTCCGACTGTGCCTGCAATGTTGCAACAAAGAATGCCAAGCAGTTAGCGTCCAATGCTTTCTTTAGCAAATGCGACATCTTTGACTTGCTCGAAAAATGTAAAACCAGCAGAAAAAATCATCGTGCAGCAGACATCATCGTGAGCAATCCTCCTTATATCTGCGAAAAGGAGAAGGCAGGGATGGAGAAGAACGTCCTTGATTACGAACCCGGTCTCGCCCTCTTTGTACCCGATGAAGACCCTCTGAAGTTCTATCGGGCCATCGCCGAGCTCGCCTCAATAGAATTGCGAAGCTGGGGCTTGCTCTATTTCGAAATCAACCCTCTCTACGAAAAAGAGACAAGAGAAATGCTCGAAGAATTTGGCTTCAAGGATATTGAAACCAAAGAAGATGCTTTCGGAAAGAAGAGAATGATGCGAGCTATGAAATAGACGATTAGATAAGCGGATTGCAAATC
>CAKQCH010000062.1:0-15086 GCA_934216735.1 uncultured Prevotella sp. | reverse complement strand
CGGCCATGAGCACGGCGAGAAGCCAATACGCGACGACCATTCTTTGTTGCCATACGCTCACGGAAACCATGCTTGTTCACGCGACGACGATTGTGAGGCTGAAATGTTCTTTTCATTTTTTCTTATTTATTTTTAATTAATATTCTTCGCAAAAGTGCAAAATAAGCCCTTTTTGGGCTGCAAAATTACGCATATTTTCTGAAATAACCAAGAAAACTACCAAATTTAGCTTAAATATTTATGTTTTTTTCGATTTTCCCTTTGTTTTTTCATGTTTTTGCCGTAACTTTGCACCCGAATTGAAGATTATTATAATAACATTCAAGATAAACAAGAAATGATTAATTCACAGGAAATTAAGATTGGAACTTGCATCCGCATGGATGGCAAAGTATGGGTTTGCATCGACTTTCAGCACAGAAAGCCAGGTAAAGGTAACACTGTAATGAACACTAAATTGAAGAATGTTGCCGATGGTCGCGTGTTGGAGCGTACATTCCAGGTAGGTTTCAAATTGGAGGATGTTCGCGTTGAGCGCCGCCCTTATCAGTACCTCTATGAGGACGCTACTGGTTGCATCTTCATGAACCAGGAGACCTTCGAGCAGGTGCCTATCGCTAAGGAGAACGTTACTGGCGGTCAGTACATGAAGGAGGGTGATGTTGTTGAGGTGGTTACTGATACAACTGATGGTACTATCCTCTTGGCCGAGATGCCAGCGAAGACTACTTTGAAGATCACTCACTCTGAGCCAGGTGTAAAGGGCAACACTGCTACCAACGCTACTAAGCCAGCTACTCTCGAGACTGGTGCTGAGGTTCGTGTTCCTCTGTTCGTTAACGAGGGCGAGACTATCCAGGTTGACACCCGCGATGGCAGCTACCTCGGTCGTGTAAGCGAGTAATCCGTTTTTCAACAAGAACATTACGCTCTTATTGAGTAAAACTAACCCTTAATAGTAAGAATAATGAGATATTCCATCATAGTACCAGTTTTCAACCGTCCCGACGAAGTGGACGAACTTTTAGAGAGCCTTACCCATCAAACGGAAAAGGACTTCGAGGTGGTCATCGTAGAGGATGGCTCGCAGACTCCTTGCGAGGAAGTGTGCAAGCGATACGAGCACTTGATGGATATACATTATTACTATAAGGAGAACTCTGGTCCGGGCCAGAGTCGCAACTATGGTGCCGAGCGTGCCAAGGGCGAGTATCTGCTGATACTCGATAGCGACGTGGTCTTGCCAGAAGGTTATCTGAAGGTTGTAAGTGATGAGCTGAGCCGCAAGCCTGCCGATGCATTCGGCGGACCTGACAAGGCACACTCATCATTTACAGACACTCAGAAAGCCATTTCTTATTCCATGACTTCTTTCTTCACCACCGGTGGTATCCGTGGCGGAAAGAAGAAGATGGATAAGTTCTATCCTCGTTCATTCAACATGGGCATCCGCAGGGATGTTTATCTCAAGTTGAATGGCTTTTCCAACATGCGTTTCGGTGAGGACATCGATTTCTCTATCCGCATCTTCAAGGCAGGCTGCCGTTGCCGTCTGTTCCCTGAAGCATGGGTATGGCATAAGCGCCGCACCGACTTCAGCAAGTTCTGGCGACAGGTCTACAACAGCGGTATCGCCCGCATCAACCTTTACAAGAAATATCCCGAGAGTCTCAAGCTCGTGCATCTCTTGCCGATGGTCTTCACCGTGGGCGTGATAGGTACGTTCCTGCTGCTCTTCTTCGGATTCCTCCCTTACATGCTGGGCACCAAACACGTATTCCCTATCCTGGGCAATGCGATGGCAGCATTGGGCTGCATCGGCCTGTTCTTCATCATTCTCTACACCATTGCGCTGTTCATCGACAGCAGCAAGGAGAACCACAGCATCAAGATTGGCTTGCTGAGCATCCGTGCCGCCTTCACCCAACTCATGGGATATGGCTGCGGATTCCTCTCGGCTTGGTGGAAGAGATGCGTGCTGGGGCAAAGCGAATTCAGCGCATACAACAAGACATTCTATAAATAATCCATTATGAGTGAGAAGCTTTCTATTTCGCAATGGGCAGAGGAAGACAAGCCTCGTGAAAAACTGGAGCGACTGGGAGCATCAGCACTATCCAATGCCGAACTGCTAGCCATACTGATTGGTTCCGGCTCTCAGGACGAGAGTGCCGTAGACCTGATGAAACATATCATGAGCGATTGCGACAACAATCTCAATTCACTCGGCAAGATGAGCATCAAGGAACTCACGCGCTACAAGGGAATGGGGCCCGCCAAGGCCATCACCATCCTTGCTGCCTGTGAGCTGGGGAAGCGTCGTGCCCTCGACAAGCTGGGCAGCCGCCCCGATTTAGGCTCATCTCTCGCCATCTACAACTACATGCTCCCCAAGATGCAGGACCTCGACACAGAGGAAGCATGGGTTCTCATGATGAACCAGAACTTCAAGCTTATCAAGGCAAGTTGTCTCTCGCATGGCGGCATCACGGAAACCGCCGTCGACATCCGCCTGCTCATCAAGGAAGCCGTACTCAACAATGCCACCATCATAGCCTTTTGTCACAATCACCCCAGTCATAGTCCGCTGCCCAGCAAGGCAGACGACCAGCTCACCCTACAGATACAGAAGGCCTGCGAAATCATGCGCCTCTTTTTCATGGACCATGTCATCATCACCGATGGCAGTTTCTATTCCTATCACGACAAGGGAAAGTTGTAAATCCAGGTATTTTTCATGTCATTGTGCGCAAACAGGAAAAATAATTCTCCATTTATTTTGCATTGTCTATAATTATTGTTACCTTTGCAGAAAACAATATAAATTATGACACAAGAAGAAAAGACAAAGATAGAAGAAAGAATCGTTGATGTTCTCAAAACCGTTTACGACCCTGAGATTCCCGTGAACATCTGGGACCTGGGTATGATTTACAAGATTGACGTGAAGGACGATGCCACCGTAGAGCTGGATATGACCTTCACAGCCCCATCGTGCCCTGCCGCCGACTTCATCCTGGAAGACGTGCGCAGCAAGGTGGATAGCGTGGAAGGCGTGAAATCAGCCAATGTAAACCTCGTATTCGAACCAGCCTGGGACCAGAGTATGATGAGCGAGGAAGCTCGCGTAGAACTCGGCTTCGAATAAAGACGAAGCCGTTGATTTCATCATTCTTCACTCTTCACTTAAAAAGAATTGCTTATGAAAAATGTATATTTCCTCTCTGATGCGCATCTTGGCTCATTAGCCATTCCGCATGCCCGCATGCAGGAGCGCCGCCTCGTCCGCTTTCTCGACAGCATCAAGAACAAGGCTGCAGCCATCTATCTGCTGGGCGACATGTTTGACTTCTGGAACGAATACAAGAATGTTGTTCCAAAAGGATACACCCGTTTCCTGGGAAAAATCTCTGAGTTGACTGATATGGGAGTGGAAGTACATTTCTTCACCGGAAACCACGACTTATGGACTTACGGCTACCTGGAAGAAGAGTGTGGTATGATTGTGCACCACAGACCGCAGACCATTGAGATTTACGACAAGGTTTTCTTCCTTGCCCATGGTGACGGACTGGGCGATCCTGACAAGAAGTTTAAGTTTCTGAAGGCTATGTTCCACAACCGCACCTGCCAGCGTCTCTTGAATGCCATTCATCCTCGCTGGGGATTAGCTTTGGGACTGAACTGGGCGAAGCATAGCCGCCTGAAGCGTGCCGATGGCAAGGAAGAGCCTTACATGGGCGAGAAGAAGGAATTCCTGGTTCGCTTTGCCAAGCAGTACATGCAGGGACACAAGGATGTGGATTACTTCATGTTCGGCCATCGCCACATTGAACTGGATCTGATGCTGAGCAAGAAGACCCGCCTGATGATTCTGGGCGACTGGATATGGCAATTCACCTATGCCGTATTCGATGGCGAGCACATGTTTATGGAAGAATATGTGGAGGGCGAAAGCCAACCGTAAATATAATTTATAGTTGATAGTTAATAGTTTATAGGGCAATCTTGCTTAAAGCGGTTCCTGCTATAAACTATTAACTATTAACTATCAACTAAGCTTTTATCTCTGAATGCGTCCACCCGAAGAAGTCATGTTATTGATGATTTCTTCTTCACTTACCAAATTCTGGTCGCCTGGCACCGTATTCTTGATGGCACTTGCCGAGAGCGAGAAGTCCAGGCAATACTGATTCTTATCACCCCACTTCTGATGTGCATGGATATAGGCTGCAACGAAGGCATCGCCTACACCCATCGGGTCTATAATCGGCTCTATATCGTATATTCTTGTTGTATAGAGCTGGTCTTCCACTGCATCATAGAGCAGACCACTCAAGGTGTGATGACTGCTGGCTATCTGATTTCTCACCGCCATCACCATCTTCTTACACTTAGGGAAGAGATGGTGCATCTTGCGGAAATACTTCAGATAAGCCTCCTTATCAATTTCATAGTTCTCATCCAAAGCCTCAAAAGGAATGTGAGGCACACCACTGGCCACCTCCCACTCGTTCTGGTCACCGAAGATGATGTCGCTATACTGCATCATCTGGAAAAGCACATCGTGAGGTTCCAGACCATATCCCCAGAGATTCTTGCGATAGTTGATATCGCAGGCAATGGTCAAGCCGTCGGCAACAGCCAGCTTGATGGCATCCATGGTAGATTCCATGGCATCACGGCTGATGGCACAGGTGATGCCCGAGCAATGGAATACGGCTGCATCAGCCAATACCTGATCCCATTTCACCATGCCTCGCTTCAAGGTATAGAAAGAAGAATTCTTGCGGTCATAAACCACGCGAGAATTGCGCATTGCCACAGCCTCCTCGAAATAATAAGTTCCAAGACGGTCGCCACCACGCACCACATGAGAAACATTCAGACCATACTCCCTGAGGTGCATCAACGCAGCCTGTCCCATCTCGCCATACGGCAAGCGGGTAACATACTCCACGTTATCGCCCAAATAAGCCAAAGAGATGGCCGCATTTGCCTCACTGCCACCATAGTTGCCAAACATACGGTGACCTTGGAATAAACGTTGATAACCAGGCTTAGATATTCTAAGCAATATTTCTCCGAAAGTTACAATCTTTGTTTTCATCATTCTCAAAATTCTCAAAAAATTAAAAAGGTGAAGACCTATCACATTTGTTTTAGTCTTCACCTTATTATATTATATCTTTGTGCTGGATTACTTCTTAGTAACCAACTCCATTGTATCGCGAGCGATAACGATCTCCTCGTCGGTAGGAACTACTACTACCTTCACCTTACTGTCGTCAGTAGAGATGATAGCTTCCTCGCCACGAACCTTGTCGTTCACTTCCTTGTTGATCTTGATACCGAGATACTCCAGGTTCTTGCAAGAATCCTCGCGCAGGTCGGTCTGGTTCTCACCCACACCAGCTGTAAATACGATAGCGTCAACGCCACCCATAGCTGCTGTGTAAGCACCAATGTACTTCTTGATGCGATACTCATACATGCGGAGAGCCAGCTTAGCCTTCTCGTTACCCTCGTTGGCAGCGTTCTCGATGTCGCGCATATCAGAAGAAATACCTGTGATACCGAGCACACCACTCTTCTTGTTCAGGAAGTCAGCCATCTCCTGTGGCTTCATGTTCAACTTCTCCATCAAGTATGTAACGGCAGAAGCATCGATGTCACCACAACGTGAACCCATCATCAAACCAGCCAATGGAGTCAAGCCCATTGAAGTATCCAATACCTTACCATTCAATACAGCAGCTACAGAGCCACCGTTACCGATGTGGCAAGTGATGATCTTAGAGTTGTTCTGGTCGAGACCGAGAATCTCGCAAACACGCTTAGAAACATAGCGGTGAGATGTTCCGTGGAAACCATAACGGCGTACGTGATACTTCTCGTACAACTCGTAAGGAATTGCATAGAGATAAGCATAGTCTGGCATTGTGCTGTGGAATGCGTTGTCGAATACGCAAACCTGAGGAGTGCCAGGCATCAAAGAGTCTACGGCACGGATACCCTTCAGGTGACCTGCGTTGTGAACAGGAGCGAGGTCGCAAAGTTCCTCGATACCATCCTCTACGCTCTTGTCAACGATGACGCTCTCCTTGAACTTGTCACCACCCTGCACTACGCGGTGGCCTACAGCGTCGATTTCCTTCAAGTCCTTGATGGCGCCGATTTCCGGGTCGAGCAGGCACTTGAACACGAAGTTCACACCTTCCTTGTGGTCAGGCATGTCGTGCATAATCTGCTTCTTCTCGCCGTTAGGCAATTTTACCTTGATGAAAGCGTTATCAAGACCGATACGCTCTACACCACCCTGTGCCAATACAGACTCATCGTCCATATTATATAACTTGTACTTGATAGATGAACTACCACAGTTCAGAACCAATACTTTCATAATGTTAATTTTGTAATGTTATTGATTGAATAAAGTTAGTTTAAGCCTTCTTAGCATCCTGTGCCTGGCAAGCTGTGATAGCTACCATGTAGTAGATGTCATCTACAGAGCAACCACGAGAGAGGTCGTTTACAGGACGAGCGATACCCTGGAGGATAGGACCGATAGCGATGGCACCACCCAGGCGCTGAACGAGCTTGTAGCCGATGTTACCTACCTCGAGGTTTGGAACTACCAATACGTTAGCCTTACCAGCTACCTCTGACTTTGGAGCCTTCTTGGCAGCTACCTCTGGAACGAGGGCAGCATCAGCCTGAAGCTCACCGTCGAGGTGAAGCTCTGGGAACTTCTCCTTAGCGATAGCAACAGCATCCTTCACCTTGTCGATGATATAAACGCTCTTGCCAGTCTCCTTGTTGATGGCATCCTTGGCACTACCCATGGTTGAGAAGCTCAACATGGCAATCTGTGGATCAGCAATACCTGCCACTGACTGAGCTGTATGAGCTGTAGTATAGGCAATCTGAGCAAGCTGGTCTGCTGTAGGGTTTGGAGTTACAGCAACGTCACCCATTACCACTACGCCATCCTGACCATACTGCTTCTGGTCTGAGATGAGCAGCATAGCACCACTTACGCAAGTGATACCTGGAGTACACTTGATAATCTGAAGAGCTGGACGAAGTGTATCGCCAGTTGTGCTCAATGCACCAGAAATCTGACCATCAGCACCTTCTGTCTTGATAATCATGCAACCGAGGTAGAGGTTGTTCTTAGTTACGAGTTCACGAGCCTGCTCTACGGTCATGCCCTTCTTCTTGCGAAGTTCAGCGAGCTTCTCAGCATATTCCTCAGCCTTAGGGTTGTTTTGTGGATCAACGATAGTAGCCTTGTCGATGTTGTTAAGACCCCACTGTGCAGCGAGATTCTTAATGTTGGCAGGGTTACCGATGAGGATGATGTCTGCAAGATCATCAGCCAGAACTTTATCGGCTGCTTTCAAAGTACGCTCCTCTTCTGCTTCAGGGAGCACGATGCGCTGCTTGTCAGCTTTAGCGCGAGCTACGATTTGCTGTAATAAATCCATTTTATTTCTTTCTTTATATAATTTTATTATCTTCGTATGGTGGATATGTCAAAGGGTAAGGCTGCATTTTTGCACTTTTTGCCGTTTTGCCACATCGACTTTGCAAAAGTACATATTTATTTTGAAATAACACCCACTAAAATGTGTAAAAAAAGCTAAAACGGGAGATAATCATTATCGTAAAGGTTTACGTAGTAGGAAAAGTGAAGAATTAAGAGTGAAGAGTGAAGAATTCATGTGCTTTCGTTCTTCACTCTTCACTCTTATAACATTTCCTGAGTAAGGATGCTCTCCAGTTCCTCGGCAGAGAGTCGGAGTTTGAATTCTCCCTTGATGGCTACGCTGATTCGTCCCGTCTCTTCCGATACGATGACGGCGATGGCATCGCTGCTCTGCGAAATACCCAGGGCAGCTCGGTGGCGGAGTCCCAGTTCCTTGGGAATATCCAGGTTGTGACTCACGGGGAGGATGCAGCCTGCCGCCATGATTCGCTTGTTGCTTACCACCATGGCTCCATCGTGCAGAGGCGAGTTCTTGAAGAAGATGTTCTCTATCAACCGCTGGTTGATCTTGGCATCTATCTCCTCGCCCGTATCCATGATATCCTTCAACGGCACGCCACGCTCGATAACGATAAGGGCACCCACATATTTCTTAGCCATGCTCATACAGGCCATCACGATAGGCATAATGGTTTCCTTGTTCGCCTCCTTCTGGCTCTCCTTGCTGGAGTGGAAGAAGCGGACCAGCCTCCGCATGCCTTTCTGTGAACCTATCTCATAAAGAAATCTTCGGATGTCTTCCTGGAAGATGACGATAAGGGCGATGACTCCCACGCTCACCAGTTTATCGAGGATGGAACCCATCAGGCGCATCTCCAGCACCTGACTCACGAAGAGCCAGATGAGCACAAAGAGCATGATGCCCACGAAGATGTTGAGCGAGCGGGATTCCTTCATCAGGCGATAGACGTAGAAGAGCAGCGAGGCTACCAGGAGTATGTCTAACGCATCTTTGATTCCAAACTCTATCATACTCTGCCCTCCTTCATGGCTTCCACGATTTTCACAGCCTCAGCAGCTTCCTTCACATCGTGAACACGAAGAATGCTGGCTCCCTTCATCAGGGCAATGGTATCAAGCACAGAGGTTCCATTGAGCGATGTGGTGGCATCGCCACCCAGCAGCTTGTAAATCATGCTCTTGCGGGAGATGCCCACGAGCACCGGAAGTTCCAGTACGTTCAACTTCTCCATCTCATCATAAATCTGATAATTCTGGATAAGGTTCTTGCCGAAACCGAAGCCTGGGTCGAGGATGATGTCCTTGGCACCCAGGTCGCGCAACTGCTGCACCTCCCTGGCAAAGCCCTTCATCATCCTGGCGAGCGTAGGCTGCACCGACATTAATATATAAGGCACCTTCAGTTCGCCCACCACCCGGAACATCTCAGGATATTCCTCCTGTCTCTGTTCCAGCGGCACATTGGCGATACCTGTGATTCCACCTTCTGAAACATCGTTGATGATATCGGCTCCCCACTCCTCGATACACTTGCGTGCCAAGGTAGGGCGATAGGTATCTACGGAGATGGCAGCATGCGGTTGCTCCCTGCGAACGATGTCGAGAGCGAACTTCAGGCGTCTTCCCTCCTCCTCTTCCGATACTTCGTCGGCACCGGGACGGGTGGAGAAAGCGCCCACATCAATGATGCTTCCACCTTCTTCTATGATTTGATTAGCTCTCTGAGCTATCTCCATTTCTGTCTGCTTTCTACTTCCAGAGTAGAAGCTGTCGGGCGTAACGTTCAGGATGCCCATCACCTGAGGGGTACTCAAATCCATCAAGCGCCCCTTAATATTAATTGTATATTCCATCGGATTATAACTCTTTAAGCCATTTCTCGCCTGGCTTGGTGTAAGTCCAGGCAAGAAAGCTTCCACTTATGATTGTTCCAACCACAAAGAAGAATAGCAGTCCATTGTAAACTTCCATAGTTTAATCTTTTATAATTCCTTAAGCCACTTTTTACCTGGCTTAGTATAACTCCAAGCTATAAGAGCAATAACAATAATAGAAGTTATCATAAAAAACAATGCCAAATAGCTCATAATTCTACAATTCCTTAAGCCACTTTTCACCCGACTTAGTATAAGTCCAAGCTATAAAACCAAGACCGAAAATCGAGCATACTAAAAAAAATAATGCCAAATAGCTCATAACTTTAATATTTTAAAACTCTATTGGCAGCATACGCAAAAACAGCTGTTGCTACTGCGCCAAACACTAATACGGAAATATCACCTGATGAAGCCGTCCCTTGTAAAAACGGCAACACGCCTCCAACCCCAGTTCCCGTAAATATCAACTGGGATAGATTATAGAAATAGCCTGCCAGCTTTTCCTTCCTTACTTTCGTTTTATCTTTTTCATCTCTACTACCCATTAAAAGCCTCGCTTTCTAAAGATTCATCGAATATTTCTGCAAAAATAGAAAGAATAATCGAGAAAACCACATTTTTTTGAAAAAATGTTTGCTATGTCCACGATTTAATGTACTTTTGCACTCAAAACAACAGTTATAGACAATGGATATTTCAGAACTCTATCAGATTTACCAAGCGCACCCAGTGATTACCACTGACAGCCGCGACTGCCCAGAGGGCAGCATCTTCCTGGCTTTGAAGGGCGCATCGTTTGATGGCAACAAGTTTGCCGACATGGCTTTGGAGAAAGGCTGTGCCTATGTGATTGTAGATGAAAAAGAGTATGCCAAGGAGGGCGACGAGCGCTACATCCTCGTTGAGGACTGCCTCACCACCTTCAAGGAATTAGCCCGTGAGCATCGCCGCCACTTCGATATTCCCGTAGTGGGAATCACCGGAACCAACGGCAAGACCACCACCAAGGAACTCGTCTCTGCCGTTCTCGGCGAGAAGTTCAACGTGATGTTCACCCAGGGTAACTTCAATAATGATGTGGGCGTACCAAAGACCCTCTTCCGTCTCTCTCCGGAAAACGAGATTGCCGTTGTAGAGATGGGCGCTTCTCATCCTGATGACATCCGAAAGCTCGTGGAATACGTGGAGCCTACCTGCGGTATGATTACCAATGTGGGCCGTGCCCACCTGCAGGGATTCGGAAGCTTCGAGGGCGTGAAGAAGACCAAGGGAGAACTCTATGATTACCTCGCAGCCAACGATGCCCTCGTCTTCATCAATGCCGACAACGAGCACCTGATGCAGATGGCTGAGCAGCGCAACATCAACCGCCTCATCACCTACGGCAAGGACGAGAACTGCGATGTATGGGGAGAAGTCATCTCCTGCGCTCCATTCCTGAAGTTCCGCTGGCGCACCGAGAGTTTCGACTGGCATGAGGTTCAGACTCATCTCATCGGCTCTTACAACATCGACAACATGCTTGCCGCCATCACCATCGGTCTTCATTTCGACGTGAAGCCTCAGCAGATAGATCATGCCCTGGAAAACTACATCCCAAGCAACAACCGTTCGCAGTTGGAAGAGACGGCGCACAACAAGCTGGTGGTAGATGCCTACAATGCCAACCCATCGAGCATGGCAGCCGCCATCGAGAACTTCCGCGTGATGGATGTGCCTCATAAAATGGCGATTCTCGGACAGATGGGCGAGCTCGGCGAAGTGAGCCACGAGGAGCACCAGAAGGTAGTAGACCAGTTGCAGGCAGCCGGTCTGGAGAATGTATGGCTGGTGGGCGATGAGTTCAAGGATATTCCATGCAGCTACCGCAAGTTCCAGAATGTAGAGGAAGTGAAGGAAGCGCTCAAGGCGAACCAGCCTCACGACCATTACATCCTCATCAAGGGCAGCAACAGCGTGAAGCTCTTCCAGCTTCCTGAGTTGTTATAAGAAGAACTTTCAGAATGAGTAAAACTATAAAAAGCAAAAAGCCTTGCGGGATTCCGCAAGGCTTTTTGCTTTATGATATGGATTCTGCAAATAGAATCCTGAATTTTACTTCTTGCACATTTCCATTACTTGCACATTTCCAGGAAATACTTATGAATCTCCAGACTTTCGTTCAATTCGGGATGGAAGGCGGTAACCAGCTGCTTACCCTGGCGGGCAGCCACAATCTTGCCATCTACTTCAGCCAGAACCTCAGCATCTCCCCACACCTCTTTAATATAAGGAGCACGGATAAATGTCATAGGGATATTTCCCTCGATGCCCTTCATAGGAGCCTCGATGTAGAAACTGCCCAACTGGCGACCATAGGCATTTCTCAAAGCCGTGATGTCCATCGAAGCAATGCGATGGCTAGGCTCACCCTCTATCTTCTTGGCAAGAAGAATCAAGCCGGCACAGGTGCCATAAACAGGCAAACCGGCAGCAATCGCCTCCTTCACAGGCTCCATCAATCCCAGTTCATTCAAGAGCTTCGCCTGGGTGGTACTCTCACCACCCGGAATAATCAAGCCATCCTTCGGCTGGTCCCAATCCTTCAACTGGCGAACCTCGAAACTATCCACGCCCAACTGAGCCAACTTCTGTCTGTGCTCAGCAAAAGCGCCTTGTAAAGCTAATACAGCTATTCTCATTTTTCTACTTTCCACGTTCAGCCATGAGCAAAGCAATCTCCTGCTCATTGATACCTACCATTGCCTCGCCGAGGTCCTCGCTCAACTCAGCCAACATCTTAGGGTCGTTGTAGTTGGTAACAGCCTTCACGATAGCCTGCGCACGCTTAGCAGGGTTACCGCTCTTGAAGATACCTGAACCTACGAATACACCCTCGGCACCGAGCTGCATCATCAGGGCAGCATCAGCTGGAGTAGCCACACCACCGGCAGCGAAGTTAACCACTGGCAACTTGCCGTTCTCGTGAACATACTTCACCAGGTCATAAGGAGCCTGCAACTGCTTAGCAGCCTCGAAGAGTTCATCCTCGCTCATAGAAACCAGGCGGCGGATTTCGCTCTGCATCATACGCATGTGGGTAACAGCCTGAACCACATCACCAGTTCCTGGCTCACCCTTGGTACGGATCATGGTAGCACCCTCAGCGATACGGCGGAGCGCCTCGCCCAGGTTCTTGGCACCACAAACGAATGGTACGTCAAACTGAGTCTTATCGATGTGATAAACGTTATCTGCTGGAGAGAGCACCTCGCTCTCGTCGATATAGTCGATTTCGATAGCCTGAAGAATCTGAGCCTCAGCGAAGTGACCGATACGGCACTTAGCCATTACAGGGATAGAAACAGCCTCCTGGATACCCTTAATCATCTTAGGGTCGCTCATACGAGAAACACCACCTGCTGCACGGATATCAGCTGGAATACGTTCCAAAGCCATTACTGCGCATGCACCTGCTGCCTCTGCGATTCTTGCCTGTTCTGGAGTTGTTACATCCATAATCACACCACCCTTGAGCATCTGAGCCAAGTTGCGGTTCAATTCTTGTCTATTTTCTGCCATAATTCTTTTAATTTTATCCATTTACGGCTGCAAAGGAAACACTTTTCAACGAAACAGCAGAAAAATGTTCCAAATTCTGCAAACATTGAGTCATTTTGTATAAAGGATGATTCGCAAAAGTATAAGGCATATTCCGAAATATGCAAAGCTCTACACAGATTGGGCGGCTAACATAAAACGACAGAAATGTGGGATGGAACACTAGTCCATCAGATTTCTCTCAAAAAACTTGCGGCATTCAATAAATTGTTGTAACTTTGCCCCAAATAAACTTTGAAGCGTATGGATTACAAGAGATTACCTTACGGCATAGCCGACTTTACCTGGATTCAGAATCAGAACAGATTTCTGACAGACAAGACGATGTTTATACCCAAGATGGAGGAAGCAGGAGACTTTCTCTATCTCATCCGCCCACGCCGTTTTGGCAAAAGCGTATTCCTTACCATGATTCAGGCATACTATGACATCGAGAAGAAAGACTCGTTTCATACCACATTCAAAGATACCTGGATAGTAAAACAACCCACAGAAAAACAAGGTAAATATCAGGTACTGTTCTTCGACTTCTCTAAGGCTGCTGCCGGAAAAGACGGACTGGAGAAGAACTTCAATGCCTATTGCGAAACCGTGCTGAATGGTTTTGCAGAAAAATACGCCAAGTATTATCAGCCTTCTTTCTTAGAAGAGTTTAAGGCAGCTAAGGATGCAGCACAGAAATTGAACCTGATAAACGTCTGGGCGAATGCCAAAAGCATACAACTCTATCTCATCATCGACGAGTACGACAACTTCACCAACAATGTCTTGAGCAATGAGGGCGAAGCCGTATATCATGCCTTGACCCATGCCCAGGGATTCTATCGTGATTTCTTCAAGCTATTCAAGGGAATGTTCCATCGTATCCTGATGATGGGCGTAAGTCCTGTAACGGTGAATGACCTCAACAGCGGCTATAACATCGGAACCAACCTATCCATGGACCCGATGTTCAATATGATGCTGGGATTCAGCGAGAACGAGGTGCGAGAGATGATAGAATATTACAGAGAAGTAGGTCTTATCAAGGTTTCCACCGACCAGCTGATTACAGACATGAAGCCTTGGTATGACAACTATTGTTTCGCAAAGGACAGTTTGGACACAGACCCAAAGATGTTCAATTCGGATATGGTAATCTATTATCTCCGCAACTATATCCGTTTCGGAAAGGCTCCGGAAGAGATGATTGATCCGAACACCATGACCGACTATGCCAAGATGAAGAAGATTATCTTTTTAGACAAGTTGCAGGGCAACCGCAAGAGCGTGCTAAAGGAAATCATCAACCAAGGATACATTTGGGCAGAACTGCGAGAGAGCTTCCCTGCGGAAGCCCTGATAGATCCAGCCCTCTTCCCTAGTCTGCTTTATTATTACGGTATGCTGACCATCATCGGCAAGCGTGGCAGAAGAGTGAAGCTAGGAATCCCTAACGAGAATGCTAAAGCCGGTCTTAGCAACCTAGATAGCGACCTACCGTTTCTTGCCTAGTTATGGCATGAAGTTGCCCTCTACCAGGGCAATTTTCTGCCGTAACTAGGCAAAAAATGCTCTGTGGCTTACTCGTTTTCGATAAGAAGACCTGTTTTGAATCTCAGAAACGCAGAATGCGAAATCTACGTCACACTACACTAAGCACAAGATAAACAACTGTATAACAGATCATTACCATACGTGTAGTGTCAGTATTGACACTACACCAACACTACACCACACTACACTTTTTCGCTTTCGGGTGTTTTTAAAGGCTACTGCATTCCAATCACCAACAGAGTGTAGTGTGGTGTAGTGTCCGTGTAGTGTGAACAAGGATATTACACTCACATAAATTACTATACAACAGATAGTTACAATATATGCGTGTAGTGTGAAGTAGATTGCGCCATTTGGCGGCACAGCAGAATTACAATCATAAGCTTATGGAAAAATGTGTTAAATTCCAACCAGACAAGCAGATTTATCAGAAAATATTTGGAGGTTTCAAATTAAAAGCGTATCTTTGCAGCACTAGAATCCGCCACGCTTCCCATAGAACAGCGTACCAGGGCGGAACTTTTTGTTTATATGCGTATGGAATATACTAACCCACCACT
>CAKQCH010000061.1:0-15139 GCA_934216735.1 uncultured Prevotella sp. | reverse complement strand
ATGCTGACAGGCGAATTATCCGGATTCACCTCCATGATGTCTGCCATCATATCCCACCATTTCTGGGTGATAGGATCCACGTTGGTGGTGTCCTGACTATTGGTATCGCTGTCGCATTTCTGAACGGCAAAGAGCAGGTTGGTGTCCTTGTCCCAGAAGATGCTGTAGTCGCTCACACCCTGGTCCTTGATCATCTGTTTCAACTCTGGCCAAATTGCAGCGTGGCGCTTGGCATATTCCTTTTCGCATCCCTTCTTGAGATACATTTTAAATGCAAATCTTTTCATTTTATTTAATGTGTTAAATCAACTGTGGCAAGAAGCTTGAGATAATCAAGACGATGATGCCGACGATTAATACGGTGATAGTCTTCTTGGAGCAGCCCTTCCATTCCTTCAGAATGATGCCCCATACATTTGAGAACACTACATTCAGTGCCATCAGAATGCAGAACGACAGGGTCATGAGGGTAGGAGACTCGGTGAGGAAACCCTTGCCCAATGACAAACCGAAGAACTGACTGTACCACAAGGCACCAGCCAGGGCACAAAACAGAAGGTTGTTGCCCCATACTTCCTTTTTCTGATAATCGCCCCAAGTATGGTTCTTGGTGTTCTGATAGAAACAGTAGATGGCGTTGGTGATGAAACCGCCCAGGGTAACCAGGAAGGTGGCTGGTAAGGTTTTGTACATATCAGGAGTGAAACTGCCGAAATGGATGTCGTCGCCGAAGGCAAGACCCACATTGAAGCAGCCGCTCATGAAACCAGCCAGCAGGGCGATGGCAAGACCTTTAGGGAAGTTGAAGTCCTTCACTGCAGCCTTCTTCTCTTCTTCTGAGAGCGAAGCAGCCTTCATGCTACCAGCCACACCGATGATGGCGATACCGAGAAGAGTGACTACCACGCCGAGAATTACGCTGAAGGTGAGCGATGAGAGGGCGTCCATCTCCGGGAAGAAGATGTTGAGCAATACCGGGCCCATGATGGTGCCGAGACCTGCGCAGGTTCCCAGGGCGATGCTCTGACCCAGAGCTACACCCAGGTAGCGCATGGAAAGACCGAAGGTCAGTCCGCCTACGCCCCAGAGCACACCAAAGAGCATGGTCATCGCTACGTTGAAGCCATAACCGTCGAATAATTCAAAGAAGGAATGTCCGCTTGGTACAGCGAGCATAGCACCGAAAAAAGGCAAAATAAGCCATGCGAACACACCCTGAACTATCCAGTAGGATTCCCAACTCCAATCTTTAATCTTGTTGATTGGGACGTAGCAGCTGGACTGGCAGAATGCGCCGATGGCTATGATTAAAAGTCCTATTAATATTTCCATTGTATTGTTTATTGCTTGGTTTTTAGGTTAAAACAGACTGAAAAATCCTAGGCTTCGTTGAGCCTAGGACTTTTTTGCCTGCTTTAATATCTTATATCTTAGTTTCTCTTAGCGAGAACCTCTGCCTCATACTTCTCGATGTCAGCGATGTACTCCTCGCCAACAGGAATGTTGTTCTTCAAGTTGAAGTAATCATATACAGCACCGAATGGCAATGTCTTCTCTTCCTCGAGGAGAGCCAGGCGCTGGAAGAGCTTGCCCTCGTCCTCGTACTTGCGGAGTGTATCAAGTGGCTCAAGGAATGCCTGCAACAATGACTTCTGGGCTGCACGTACACCGATGATGTAAGCACCGATGCGGTTGATAGAACCGTCGAAGTAGTCGAGACCGATGTGAGCACGGTCGAGTGCATTGGCACGAACCAACTCTGAGAAGAGGTTGCGTGTATTGTCGTCGAAGAGTGTTACGTGGTCTGAATCCCAGTGCATTGGGCGAGATACGTGGAGCATCAACTCTGGAACGAAGAGCAGGAGTGCAGAAACAGCATCTGATACGTTCTCTGTTGGCTCATAGTGACCTGTATCGAGGGTGTACATCACGTTGTTCTTAGCACAGTAGCCAGCGTAGAAGTCGTGAGAACCTACGGTGTAAGCCTCCAAACCGATACCGAAGAGCTTAGCCTCCAGGCAAGACTTCATGTTTGGCAACTCCTCTGCCAGAATCTCATCAAGAGAGTTCTTCAAGATTTCGCGGTAGCGACCCTTCTCTACGGTGATGTCCTTAGAACCATCGTGTACCCAGATGTTCATGATACATGGGTCGTTCTGGAACTTACCCATTGCGTCTGCGATGCGGCGGCAACGCTTGGTGTGCTCAATCCAGAACTCGCGGATAGCTGGGTCAGGATTTGACAAAGAAAGACTGCCACTCTTAGGGTGAGAGAAAGATGTAGAGTTGAAGTCGAGCTTCATGTTCTGCTCCTTAGCCCACTGCATCCAGCCTGTAAACTGGTCAACAGAAACCTCGTTACGGTCAATCTGCTTGCCACCGAACTCACCGTAAATCTCATGAAGGTTGAGACGGAAAGTACCAGCCAGGAGAGAGTTCACCTTCTCGATGTCCTGACGGAGCTCGTCGATGTTGCGAGCCTTGCCAGGATAGTTACCTGTGCTCTGGATACCACCAGAAGCAGCCTCGCCGCGTTCGAAGCCAACCACGTCGTCTGCCTGCCAGCAGTGCAGAGAGATAGGAGTCTTCTCCAAAGTCTCAATAGCCTTGTCTGTATCAACACCCAGAGCAGCATAGCGCTCCTTTGCAATCTCGTAATTCTTTAAAATCAAATCTGCTTTCATTGTTTTTATGTATTTTGTTATTGTTTATTTTTACCCTTTTATCTTTAAGAACTTCTCGTAAGCCGCATCCCATGCCTCCTTGTCTTGTGGCTCGAATTTCTTCAGTTCAAGCGAGTTGGCGATGATCTGACGCATCTCCCAGATGTCCTTCACGTCGCCGGATGCCTTTGCCTGGAGCATGATGTTGCCGATGGCGGTGCCTTCCTGAGGACCTGCCAATACGGTTACGCCACAGCTGTTGGCAGTAAACTGGTTGAGATATTGGTTGAGCGAACCTCCACCGATGATATGGAGCACGTTGAGATTGAAATCTGCGAAATCCTTGAGCCATGTGAATACCTGGCGATAGCGGAGTGCAAGACTCTCGAAGATGCAGCGGCAGAATTCGCCATAGCTCTGAGGTACGTGCTGACCCGTCTTCTCGCAATACTGTTTGATGGCCTCTACCATGCTCGATGGGTTGGCGAAGCAGGTATCGTCTGGATTGATGATGCTCTGGAAGGCTGGCTGCTTCATGGCCTCGGCAATCAGGGCACCGTGTGCAAGAGTTGCCATGTCTTCGTTCTTGGCTGCAGCCTCGTCTTTCCATTCCTTGCGGCAACGCTCGTAAATCCACATGCCGCAGATGTTCTTCAGAAATCGGGTAGTGCCCTCGATGCCGCCCTCGTTGGTGAAGTTGAGCTCGTAGCTCTTCTCGTTGATGATGGCGTTCTTGGTCTCGATGCCCATCAGACTCCAGGTTCCTGAACTCAAATAGGCAAACTCCTCGTTCTTGGCAGGAACGGCTGCTACGGCGCTGGCTGTATCATGACCTGCTACGGCGATGACAGGAATGGCATTCAAGCCAGTTATCTTCTGCACCTCTTCGGTCAGTGTGCCGATGATGGTAGCAGGGTTGGTCATCTCGCCAAACTGTTCTCTCTTCAATCCGAGACTTTCCACGAGATCGTTGTCCAGGTCGCCCGTCATCGGGTTGAGAATCTGTGATGTTGAAGCCACGGTATATTCGCAGATAGCCTTGCCGGTGAGCATGTAGCTCAGGGCATCAGGGATGAAGAGAATCTTGTCGGCATTCTCCAGAGCCACGTTGCCTGCTTTGCGCATGGCATACATCTGGAACAATGAGTTGAAGTTCATAAACTGGATGCCAGTCTTTTCATAAACCTTCTCCTTGCTCATCTTCTCGTCGAAGTATTTCTCCATCATGCCGAACGTATGAGGGTCGCGGTATGCCATTGGGTTTCGGAGGATGGCTCCATCCTTGCCCACATATACGAAGTCGCATCCCCAGGTATCGATACCGATGCTCTGGATGGCGATGCCACGCTGAGCCACGAGCTTCAAGCCCTTGATGATTTCGAAGTAGAGGGCATAGATGTCCCAATAGAAGTGACCGCCTGTTTCGATGAGGTTGTTATCGAAGCGAGTCAGTTCCTCCAAGTCGAATTTTCCATCCGACAAGCTTCCTACGATAGTTCTTCCGCTGGTAGCACCTAAATCTACGGCGAAAAAGTATTTCTTTTGTTCCATTATCTTTTTAAGTTATGTCTTTAAGCCTTATTGTTTATTGATTTCGGTTGCAAAGATAGGGCAAAAAAGAGATAAGGAACACGAGAAATTGATTTTAAAGCATGATTTTTTGTCTATCTCGTCATATTTCTGAAATCTGATGGCTTCATGCCGGTTTGATTCTTGAATTTGGCAGAGAAATAATCAGGCGATTCGAAGTTGAGCCTATAGGCTATCTCCTTGATGCTCTCGTCGGTGGTTGAGAGGAGTTCCTTGGCACGCTGCAGTCTCAGCGACTGCTGATACATGGCTGGTGCCATGCCGGTGTATTCCTTGAAGAGTTTGCGGAAACTGGAGTAGCTGATGCCCAGTTCCTGTGAGATGTCTTGGATGGAGACGGCTTCTTCCAGGGTTTCTCGGATGCGGAGTCTACCTTTATTAATAAGGTCTACGTGCTGGGTGTTCTTGTTGAGCACGATGTTTCGTTCCAGCGAGTACATGGTGCCGATGAGATGGTTCACGATGCCCGCCAGAGTCTGCTGCGAGTATGCCGCCTCTTCCTGTGCTGTCTTGTAAGCTTCTTCATAGAGGGCTAGAATCTCGTTGCTGAATCCTACGTGATAGATGGGCTTCTCGGGAGAGAGGAATCCCGCCTTCACGCGGTCGTCGATGTTCTTTCCCTTAAAACCTATCCAGTAGCTCTTCCAGCCTTTTGTGGCAGAAGGGTGGTAGGTGTGCCATTCTCCCGGGAAGAGGAGGAAGATATCGCCAGCCTTGATTCGGGTTTCCGGGATGTGTTCCGATTGGAATACGCCTTCGCCCTCAGGCTGGTAGAGGAGCTGATATTCGTCGAGGGTTCTTCCTTTCTGGATATCGAAGTAATAACCGTCGGCGTGTCCCTTGGTGGGATAGGCTTCTCCTGGGGCGATGATTTCCCGTCCCACGGTGCTGATGGTGAGACCCCATTCGGCGTCTCTTTCTGTTGCTATCAGATATTTACTGGTTTGCATATTGTTTTTTTATTAATTGTTTAATTCTATATTTATTGATTATTTTATCGTTGGTTCTATCATATTTTCTTTTGCAAAAATACAAAAAAAACGGTTTACACCTTATTATATTACATATAAAAAGCTTTAAAATGGATGAATTTATCAATTATTGGACGATAAGGAGAATATTTCCCAAAAAACACGATTCATTGAGCAGAATTTGAAGGTTGATTGATGGAAAAAGTGCTAATTTTGCACCCAGAAAAAGAAATTGGTATATTTTAGGTTTAAGTATATAAGTTTTTTAATTAAGTGTTATTAGGTATAAATTTAGTAGATTAAAAAAACAAAGAACCGTGGGTGCTGTGAAGTTCCCACGGTTCTCTTTTTATTTGCCATACTTGCTTGGTGCCACGCCATATTTGTTCTTGAAGCATTTGTAGAAATAGGTGGAATCAGAGAATCCCACTTTCTCGCTGATTTCTGCCACGGAGTATTCTCCTTCGAGCAGCAGCTTGGCGGCGATGCGGAGTCGCTCGTTCTGGATGTACATGTTAGGCGATACACCCATGATGCTCTTCGTGCGGTTGTAAACCGTGGTTCTGCCCAGGTTGAGCAACTCAGCCAGTTTATCCACATTGAAACCGTTGTCGCCGATGTGCTGTGCCACGATGGCTTCCAATGTATCCTTAAACTTCTTGTCGAGTGCAGACATATAGAGAGTAGGCTCATTCTTTTTCAGTTCCTTTACAGGCTTAATCTTGATGGTCTTCTCTGCAGTCTTCTCAGTTGTCGACTCTTTCTCGGCTTTCTCAGTTGTCATCTCTTTCTCTGCTTCAGTTTTTACCTCTTTCCCTGCTTCTGCTGCCATCTTCTTTTCATGGGCAGATTTCTTCTGCTTCATGTCTGATGCCACGAATTGCAGGGCTCTTGCTACGAGCAGCTTGAAGTTGCAAGGTTTCACCATGTAGTCATCCACAAAACTCTTGTATGCCTTCAGTATGTGGTTGGCATCGTCAAAGGCGGTAAGCATGATTACTGGGATGTCTTGTGTCTCAGGGTCAGCCTTCAGGTTGCTTACAATCTCGTAGCCGCTCATGCCTGGCAACATGATGTCGCTAATCACGAGGGCTGGCTTGATTTGCCTGATGTTTTCGTACCCCGTCTTGCCGTTCATGAAAGCTTCCACGCGGAAGTAGGTAGAGAGTTCAGACTTGATCTGTTCCATCATGTCTGGGTCGTCTTCGATAACCACCACCGTCACGTTGTTGATCGCCTGCGGTGTCATCTCCTTCACCATCATGTCGATTTCTTCCTTATCCACGCTGCTGCTATCGATGGCTTTTGTGGTTACGAAATCTTCTGGTTCAAACAGATTCTGGTCGGTAGGCAGGGTAAGCGTAAAGATGCTTCCGCCCAGGTTGTCTGAACGCTGGTAACTCAAATCGCCTTTGTGCAGCTTCGCCATCTCGTAGGCAGTATAGAGTCCGATACCCATACCGCCCTTCGATACATAGCCGTGCATGAATGGCTTGAAGAGGTCTTTCTCTCTTTCCGGTTTAATGCCAGGACCATTGTCTTCTATCTGGAAAATGAGTTCCTCGTCTTTCAGGGCGAGTTTCACCTCGATGGCGCCATTGTCTGGGGTGTATTTCACGGCGTTGCTCAGCAGATTATACACGATGGTTTCCATCTTGTCGTGGTCAAAGTACATCTTGTAGTTGCTGCTCCATGGTGTCATCAGCATGTTGATGCCTTTTTGTTGTGCCACCTGTCTCACGTCGTTGAAGATGTTTCTGATGAATATCACGATGTCGCCTTCTTCCATGGTGAGCTTCATGTTGCCCGTGTTCGCCTTGCGGAATTCCATCAGCTGGTTGATGAGTCGCTGCATTCTTCGGGTGCTTCGGGTCAGGGTGAGCAGGGCGTTTCTTGACGAACCTTCCTTGTTGTTTAGCTTTGCCACGGCGCTCTGGATGATGGCGAGTGGGGTGCGGAACTCGTGCGAGATGTGGGTGAAGAACTCGATGCGGAAGTCCGACATCTGCTTCTCCATCTCTATCTGCTGGTTCAGGTTGAAGTTTCTCAGCCATGAACGGTAGAACAGGAAGCTGACGCCACCTATTATAATAAGGTATATCGTCCATGCCCACCAGGTGTTGTACCAAGGTTCGCAGATGGTAATCTTGAACAGCGTCTCCTCGCTCCACTTGTTGTTACCGATGAAGGTGCGCAGGTGGAGCGTGTAGGTGCCTGGAGGCAAACTGCTGAAGTCGGCATGGTTCACGCTGGTCATCGGGCACCAGTCATTGTCGAGTCCTTCCAGATAATACTGGTACATGGCATTCTTGATGTGCGGATAGTCGAAGTTAGAGAAGAAGATGCTCAGCGAGTTCTTGTCGGAAGGCAGACTGATTTCCCAGGTATGGTTCAGTGCCTTGGTGAGCAGATCTTCGTTTTCGGCTTCGTAGATAGAGATGCCGTTGATGGTCATGTTGGTGATGGTTGCCTTGGTGCCGTGCGGATACTCCTTGTTTTCCTGGTTGGGAGAGAGGAACAGCAGACCATTGCTGGTTCCGAAGGCGATGCGGCCATCTTCGATATTTACAGCGCAGTTTTCTGTAAAGTTGTTGCTCGGAATGTCTTTTGCCACTTGATATGAGCGGATGTCGAGAGTCTGACTGTTCATTTTCGCCATTCCTTCTTCGGTTCCAATCCAGATGTTGCCAAAGCGGTCTTCTGCCACCGAACGTACGGTGTTGGTGGTGAGTCCGTTGGTGGTATTGAAGAGCTGGCAATCCAGCTTTTTCGCCTTTTCGTCGTAGGTGCATCTCATCACGCCCTTGGTGGTTCCAAACCACAGTGTACCATCATGCGCTTCGATTCCGCAATCTACTTCGCTCACCGGAAGTTTCTCGTTTTCCTCGTTGAATCTCAGAATCTTCTTGTCGGTGATATGTCGTTCGCGGGTATCCACCATGGCGATACCATTGTTGGTGCAAGCCCAGAGTCTGCCTTTCTTATCCAGAAACAGGTCGTGGATCTGTGCTTCCTTTCCATTGGTTGCCATGAACGATTCAAACTTCAGGTTTCCCGTGTTGGCATCGTTTGCCCGGGTGCAGAGCAATCCGTCTCCCCAGGTAGCGAGCCAGGCTCTTCCCATCTTGTCGAATGCAACGTCGTAGAAATTGGCAGTAGGGGCATAGTGTTCCTTATCCCATACGGAGTATTTGATGCCGTCGATGAGGATGCCGTCTCCCTTGGTTCCTATCCAGGCTCTGCCCCGTGCGTCGATGCCGTAGCAATATACGCAGGCACTGGTTTGCAGCACCTGTGTTCGCTGCTGGGTTTGGGTATCGAAGAGGTAGGTCTTGTTGTCGCGGGTGCTGACGGCGAGTTTGTTGGGTGCCACCTTACTGACGTGGCGGATATGGTTGCTCCATTCATGTTTGCTCTCTGGCTCCATCTTGATAAACTCGGAGTTCAGTTCCTTTTGCTCCACGCAGCAGTATACGCCGTCGCCGCTTCCCACCCATACGCAGCCGCTTCTGTCTACGAATACATTGAGCAGAAAGTCAGAATGGAAGAGAGAGTTTTCGTTCTGTATGGAGAACTGCTGCAGGGTATCGTCTTTCGGGTTGTAAATGAAGAATCCGCTGCCGTATGAGGTGATATATACCTTCTTGTCCTGGCTTTCTGCCGCCACGAAGTTCTTGTCGCGCGCATTGATATAGATAGGATTATCCAGCAGAAGGAACTTCTTGAAGAGTGCCGAATGCTTGCCGAAGAGATAGGCATTGCCCTGCTTGTCGTACAGGAAATAGTATGACTTGAGCTGGTTCTTGTCCATGGCGTTCGGAATCTGAATGGCAGGTTTGTGAAACTGTCCCGTCTTTAAATCCATGGCGAAGGTTTCTTCCTGGGTAAAGATATACCACCAGCCCTGCCAGAAGAAGGAGGCACGCGACTTGCCCACAAATCCCAGCATGGATGGGAGTTGTGAATGCTTGATGAGCTGGGCGTGGTCGTTATAGAGGAAAGCTTCGCCTTTATCTGTGAGCAGGGCGATGTGCGAACCGTCGCAGGTCATCACAATAATCTTCTTGTTCTTGAGGATGACGCGGCTCTTGAAGTCGGGGGTAATCAGGTTCACGCCTTTATCGGATGCAATCCAGATGTTGTTCCTGCCGTCTTCCCCTATGTTCAGCTTATGGGTATCCAGTAGCTTTCCGTTTTGTGGGGTGAAGTCGATACTTTGCATCTTCCCTTCTTTCACGTAGAGGAATCGTACGCCGAAATCGACAGATGAAATCCAAACTCCCTTTGAACTCTGGTAGCGGTTGCCTAAAAGGGTAGTGGTGGCATCCAGGTCGAAATAATCTGAAAAGCGGGCTGCCTCCAGATCGTAGCAGCACAGGATATTGTTCGGGGTGAATCCCCAAATCTGTCCGTGGGTGTTGTCGCTGATGAGCTGCGAAATCGAGGAGTAGTTTCTCTGTTTCGCATTGTTGTTGAACTTTGAGAAGTTCTGAAATTGATAACCGTCGTATCTGCTCATGCCGTCGGGGGTGGATAGCCAGATGAATCCATCTCTGTCCTGCTGCACGCTGTTGATGGTGTTGCACGAAAGTCCGTCTTTTGCCGACAGGCGGGTTACGTTGAAACGAAGGTCGTGGGCATGCACGTCTATAGCCACCATCAGCAGGCTGACGGTTACTATATATAATAAGGTGTAGAACGCCTTGCAGTTGTTTTTGTTTATCATTTTTTGTTTCACTTTTTCTATTTCGGCCGTTTAATATGGTTTCCGAATGGTTCGATTTGATTTCAATGGCAAAATTACGATAAAAAAATAAAATGGCAAAACAAATGGCGAATATTGTACTAAAATACAGATAACTTTAACAATTTGGATGATATTTCGTACTTTTGGATAATATTGCAAGGTAGGCATCATTAATAATGAGTAATTTTGCAGCAAAATAATAACCTAAGAATGTAAATTATGATAGAATTCAAGCATTTGTTGGTTCCTGCGGCTTGTCTCCTGATGGGATGCATGCCGACGCAAGCCAGCGAGAAACAGAATTGTCCATCTGTAGCTGCAATGGAGAAACTCGATCGTGGCGTGGTGGCATTGCCTGCTGCCGGCAAGGGCATCTTCATCAGCTGGCGCATGCTGGGTACCGATAGCAAGAACGTATGCTTCGATGTGGAACGAGACGGAAAGGTTATCGCCCATCACGTCAAGGCTACCAACTATACAGATGCCAAAGGTTCGGCATTCCATACCTATCGCATCATCACCTATCAGGAAGAACCCAAGATGGATGCTGCGGCAAAGCGGGAAGTGTCGAAGGCGGTAAAGCCTTGGACGGATTTATATCGCTCCCTGCCTGTCAACCGTCCTGAAGGCGGCATCACTCCCGATGGGAAAAGCTATAGCTATACCCCCAACGATTGCAGCGTGGGCGATGTGGATGGCGATGGAGAATATGAACTGATTCTGAAATGGGACCCAAGTAACGCCCATGATAATTCGCATAATGGCTATACGGGCGATGTCATCCTGGATTGCTACAAACTGGATGGCACCCAACTCTGGCGCATCAATCTGGGTAAGAACATCCGTGCCGGTGCGCACTACACCCAGTTTCTCGTCTATGATTTCGATGGCGATGGCAAGGCTGAACTGATTTGCAAGACCTCGGCAGGAAGCCTGGATGGAAAGGGGCGGTTCGTGAGTCAGGCTGCCACCGATGCAGAAATCAGGGCGGTGGATAACCAGGCAGATTATCGCAACAAGGTGGGGCGCATCATGGAAGGTCCGGAGATGCTCACCGTGTTCCGTGGACTTTCGGGCGAGGCGATTCATACCGTCTGGTACAATCCAAACCGTGCCTTTGGGGTAGGCAAGCAGGTGGCAGAAGGCGAAAGTCTGCTCAATGGCTATCCTCAGTATTCTTCCATCTGGGGCGATAAAGACAACTATGGCAATCGCGGCGAGCGATACCTGGCGGGTGTAGCTCATCTCGATGGACTGGACAAGAATCCGAGTGCCGTGATGTGTCGTGGCTATTATACCCGCTCTTATCTCTGGGCTGTGGATTTCGACGGCAAGGAATTAAAGACCAGATGGCTCCACGCTTCCGTTACCCCTAACGATTGGGAGGTGAGAGATGCCGAAGGAAAGATAATCAGGGAGGCTCACGGATTGAAGAACAGAGATCCGAAAGGTAATGAAGTTTCTGCCACAGCCTTCGCCCAAGGTGCCCACAGTTTGGCGGTGGGTGATGTGGATGGCGACGGATGTGACGAGATTACATACGGCTCTGCTGCCATCAACAACGATGGTACCTTATTATATTCCACCGGTTTGGGACATGGTGATGCCTTGCATCTCAGCGACCTCGACCCCGACCGTCCGGGCTTGGAAGTATTCATGGTGCACGAGGAATACCCTTACGGTTCCGATCTGCGTGATGCCAGAACGGGCGAAATCCTGCTCTATCATACGGATAGGGATGATACTGGAAGAGGCGTGGCTGCCGACATTGATGCCAAGTATCGCGGTTGTGAACTCTGGAGCATAGATGTGCCAGGCGTGAGAAATATCAAGGGAAATCAGATTTCCCTGGGCGGTTCCCGAAAGCACGAATATGGCGAGCGGGAATCCTATACCCCCGGATTCAGATGGCCGGCGATGAACTTCCGCATCTATTGGGATGGCGACTTGCAGGAAGAACTGCTCGCCAACCTGGGCAGACCGCATTTCGTGCCTTATCTCCAGAAATGGAATGGCAAGAAAGCCGTTCCGCTGCCGCTGAGCAATGGCAAGCAACTCTACGAGATGGGACATTCGGCAAGTTGCAACTGGTCGAAGGCAACGCCCAACCTGCAGGCCGACCTCTTCGGCGATTGGCGAGAGGAAGTAATCTATTGGGATGAGAGCGACGCCTCGCATCTGAATATCTTCACCACCAATATCCCTACTGAGTATCGCATGCCAACCCTGATGCACGACCATATCTATCGCATGGGCGTGGCATGGCAGAACGTGGCATACAACCAGCCGCCTCATCTGGGATATTATCTGCTCGATAAAGCAGAGAAAGTGAAGTAAGATAAATAGTTAAAAAATAATTTGAATAAACATATAACACATATAAACGCTAAGACAAATGAGAAGATTATTATTTGCAATGTCTTTGATGGCAGCAGCTACTAGCATGAGCTATGCACAGGTTGCAAAACCTGCAGATAAGGCGAAGCCTACAGTGGCAGGACCTATGGAAGATGTAAACCATGTGATTGATAATACCGTGGATAGCCTGAACAAGGCGATGACGGCACGCATCAAGCCGGGTACCAGCAGAAAGGGCAACAATCCTGTGCTCTTCCTCATTGGTAACTCTACCATGCGCAATGGTACTCTGGGTAATGGTAACAACGGTCAGTGGGGCTGGGGTTATTACGAGCACGAGTTCTTTGATGCCAACAAGATTACCGTAGAAAACCAGGCTTTGGGCGGCATGAGCAGCCGTACCTTCTACAACCGTCTTTGGCCGGATGTGCGCAAGGGCATCAAGGCAGGTGACTGGGTGATTATTTCCATCGGTCATAACGACAATGGACCATACGATAGCGGAAGAGCACGTGCCAGCATCCCTGGCATCGGCAAGGATTCGCTCAATGTCACCATCAAGGAGACGGGTGTGAAGGAAACCGTCTATACTTACGGCGAATACATGCGCAAATACATCAACGACTGTAAGGCGCTGGGTGCTCATCCTATCCTGATGTCGTTGACTCCACGTGATGCCTACGATGAAAACGATAAGATTGTCCGTGTGAACAAGACTTTCGGATTGTGGGCAAAGCAGGTGGCTGAGCAGGAAGGCGTTCCTTTCGTAGATCTGAACGAGATTTCGGCAGCCAAGCTCGATAGCTATGGTCATTGGAAGGAGAAATATCATTTCTTCACCGACCATATCCACACTTCCCGTTTCGGAGCGATGATGAATGCCCGTTCGGCTGCCGAGGGATTGGCAGAGAGCAAAGACCCGAGTCTGGCTCCTTTGCAGGCGATGATGGTCAATGTGGCTTTGCCTGTAGAGAATTTCAAGCGCGAGCCGGGCAAACCTGTTGTCTTCTTCACAGGCGACAGTACTGTGAAGAATGCCGATAAGGAAGAAGACGGCATGTGGGGCTGGGGCTCTCAGGCTTATACCATCTTCAACCCAAAGAAGATTACCTGTGTAAATGCAGCCAAGGCAGGTCGCAGTTCCCGTTCTTATCTTAACGAGGGAAGATGGGAGAAGGTGTATAACAGTCTTCAGCCAGGTGACTACGTGCTCATCGAGTTCGGTCATAACGACATCTGTTCTATGACCGATAAGAAGATGCGTGGTTCCATTCCTTGTGCCAAGGATACCTGTCATGTTTATCAGATGGAAGAAAGCAAGCAGTATGAGGTGGTTTATTCTTTCGGCTGGTATCTGAAGAAGTTCATCCAGGATGTTCGTGAGAAGGGTGCTACCCCAATCCTCGTTTCCCTGACTCCTCGCAACGAGTGGCCTCATGGCAAGATGGAGCGCCGTAACGATACCTACGGCAAGTGGTATCGCGAAATCGTAGATGAGACAGGTGTAGCCTTCCTCGATCTCCACAATATCGCAGCTGATTCTTACGATAAGATTGGCAAGGAAAAGGTGAAGGCATATTACAAGAAAGATCATACTCATACTAGCTTGAAGGGTGCCCAGCACAATGCCAAGTGCGTGGCTAAGGGCTTGAAGAAAATGAAGAGCCCACTGGCGAAGTATCTGAAGTAATGTTTCTGAAGTAAGAAGTGTCTGACGTCGGTTTTTATACAAAACGAATCGTTTTTGAACGATTTTTATATAAGAAGGACAAAAAGCACGATAACTTTTTGTCCTTTTTATGTATCTTTGCCATCGAAATTCAATCATAACCATGATGAATGACAACAATAGGCAATTTGAATTATAAAAACTAGATACGATAAACAATATGAAAACAAGAAAATTTTTATTTACCAGTCTGCTGGCACTGGCTTCTACGGTAGCCGCAAATGCTCAGACTTTTGATGTTGATATGTTGAAGGCGCAGCCTGTTTATTCCACTGAGAATGGTCAGGGATATGACATCGTGGCTGCTCCAAAGGCAAAGAGCAATGCGCCTTTCTTCTATTCCGTGAAGGTGGCAGATGGCAACTATAAGGTCACCGTGGTGCTCGGTTCCAAGAAGAAGGCGGGCAAGACTGTGGTTCGTGCCGAAAACCGCAGATTGATGCTCGATGAGGTGAGCACCAAGAAGGGTGAGTTCAAGACTTACTCTTTCATCGTGAACAAGCGCAGTCCTTATATCAACGATAAGATGAACGTAAAGATCAAGCCTCGCGAGAAGGATTACTTTACCTGGGACGAGAAGTTGACCCTGGAATTTACGGGTGCTGCCCCGGCAGTAAAGAGTATCAAGGTAGAGCCGGCTTCTGCCGAAACTACCACAGTATTTCTTTGCGGCAACTCAACGGTAGTAGACCAGTTTACGGAGCCATACGCTTCATGGGGACAGATGATTACCCGCTGGTTCGGTCCCGAGGTGGCTATCTCAAACCATGCCGAAAGCGGATTGACTGCCGGTTCCTTCCTCGCCTCCAATCGTCTGGAAAAGGTGCTGGCGATGATGAAGAAGGGTGACTATGTGATTTGTGAGTTCGGCCATAACGACCAGAAGGAGAAGTCTGCGGGTAGTGGTGCCTGGTATAATTTCTCATTCAATCTGAAGAAGTTCATCGACGAGGTCCGCAAGAAGGGTGGCAACATCATCTTTGTAACTCCTACCCAGCGACGCTTCTTCGATAAGGCTACCCATAGCAAGATTCAGGAGACTCATAAGGATTATCCTGATGCCATGAGAGCTGTGGCGAAA
>CAKQCH010000060.1:0-15183 GCA_934216735.1 uncultured Prevotella sp. | reverse complement strand
AGAACAGGGTGAAGGGCATGGTGGTGAACTCCCGCATCTGGCTGCATCGGTTGATGAAGAAAATGAATGAGGCGCAGATGAAGGAAGAGAACATCTGGATTACCATCATCTGAATCAGAAACATCTGAATCAGAAAAATCTCTGGGTCGGGATTTATTTTTTGTTAAAATCGTAGAAATACTTGGTTGTTTCGGGGATTTGATGTATATTTGCAATTCATTAGATAGCATTTGATTATGGCAAGAAAATTATATCCTATAGGAATTCAGACATTTGAGGAAGTCCGCAAGTTGGACAACCTCTATATCGACAAGACGGAATACATCTATCGTATGACGCATACGGATGGAAAGTATTTCTTCCTGAGCCGACCACGCCGTTTCGGAAAGTCGCTGCTGGTTTCCACTTTTCAGAGTTATTTCGAGGGTAAGAAGGAACTTTTCGAGGGGCTTGCCATCGAGAAGCTGGAGAAGGAATGGAATACTTATCCCGTGCTGCACTTCGACCTGAGCAAGGGCAAGCACATGGAGAAGGAGCTGCTGAATCGTTATTTGATGGATATTATTGAGAAACAAGAGGCAAGGTTTGATTGCAAGAGCAATAAAATAGATGTTAATATTCGTCTTGACGATTTGATAAATGCCGTTTACCAGAAAACGGGCAAGCAGGTGGTGGTGCTCATTGATGAATATGACGCACCGCTGCTGGATGTGGCGCATGAGAAGGAGAAACTCGATGAGCTCCGCAACACGATGCGCAACTTCTATAGTCCTCTGAAGGGAAACGAGTCCATGCTGCGCTTCGTCTTCATGACGGGCATCACGAAGTTCTCGCAGCTGAGCATCTTCAGCGAGCTGAACAATATCACCAACGTTAGCATGGATGAGCCTTATGCCGGTATCTGCGGTATCACCAAAGAGGAACTGTTGACCCAGATGAGCGATGACATCGACGCTCTTGCCGAGCATCTGGAACTGAGCAGGGAGGAGACCATACAGGAGCTGAAAGACCATTATGACGGTTATCACTTCACTTGGCCATCTCCTGATGTGTTCAATCCTTATAGTTTGCTGAATTGCTTTGCCAAGCAGGAAATGGATGATTATTGGTTCGGATCGGGCACACCTACCTATCTCATCAATATGATGAGAAAGTATGAATTCTTGCCTGCAGACCTTGGCGAGGCCATAGAGGTGGGCAAGAAGGACTTTGATGCCCCCACCGAAACGATGACCACCATCGTACCTTTGCTCTATCAGAGTGGATACGTCACCATCAAGGGATATGACAAGCCTACAAAATTGTACCTGTTGGCATTGCCTAACCAGGAGATAAGGGTGGGGCTATATGGAAGTCTCTTGCCTCATTATCTGACGGACAAGTCGGCGAAGGCTAACACGACCATCGCCAAGATGTCGGTATTGGTGAAGAAGGGGGATATGGATGCCGCTTTCTGCCTGCTGAACAACTTCCTGGAGACAGTGCCTTACTGCGACAACACACACTACGAGGGTCATTGGCAGCAGACGCTCTACATCATGTTTGCCCTGCTCACCAACTATGATATCCTCGTGGAGCAGCATACGGCGAAGGGCAGAATCGATATCACGATGGAGACTGCAGATACCATCTACGTGATGGAGCTGAAGTTCAACAAGAGTGCCGAGGAGGCTCTCGCCCAGATAGAGGCAAAACACTATGCCGATGCTTTCAAGATGAGCGGCAAGAAGATGGTGAAGATAGGCTTGAACTTCTCGGTGAAGGATGAGGTGAACAGCCTGGAATGGAAGATAGAATCTTAAAAAGAAAAATCCCATCGCTCTTGCGAGTGATGGGATTTTTAATTCTGTTAAGCAATGTGTCTGCTTTCGCTGATTACTTACGAAGACCGAGGGCCTTGATGATAGCACGATAGCGATTGATGTCGCGATCATACAAGTAATCGAGCAATGCACGACGCTTTCCTACAAGCTGTGTCAACGCACGTGTTGTAGTATAATCTTTACGGTTCTTCTTAACGTGCTCCGTCAAATGAGCAATACGGTATGAGAACAATGCTATCTGGCTCTCAGCTGAACCAGTATCAGAGTTAGACTTTCCGTACTTGCTAAAGATCTCTTCTTTTTTTGCTTTGTCTAAATACATAGCTGTGATACTTAAAAATTTAATTGTTATATTAATGAATATGATGCAATTTCGGACCTTCCTCACGGCGGTTTCCGTAAAAATGCGGTGCAAAGGTACAACTTTTCCATGAATTATGCAAATTTTTCGGGAATTTTTTGTAATTTTGCACCCAAATTCATTAAGTATTTAAGGTAAACGAAATGCAAGACATTAGAAACATTGCAGTTATTGCACACGTTGACCATGGTAAAACTACCCTGGTTGACAAGATGATGCTCGCCGGTAAGCTGTTCCGTGACGGCCAGGATAACAGCGGCGAAGTGCTCGATTCCAATGATTTGGAGCGAGAGCGTGGTATAACCATTCTTTCAAAGAATGTGTCTATCAATTGGAAAGGTACTAAGATTAATATTCTCGATACTCCTGGACACTCTGACTTCGGTGGTGAGGTGGAGCGCGTGCTCAACATGGCAGACGGTTGCCTCCTCCTCGTCGACGCTTTCGAGGGTCCGATGCCTCAGACCCGATTCGTGCTGCAGAAGGCTTTGCAGCTCGGATTGAAGCCTATCGTGGTGGTTAATAAGGTGGATAAACCTAACTGTCGCCCTGAAGAGGTGTACGAAATGGTGTTCGACCTGATGTGCGACCTCGATGCTACAGAGGAACAGCTTGACTTTACTGTGGTTTACGGTTCGGCTAAGAACGGCTGGATGAGCGATGACTACAACAAGCCAACTGACAACATTGACTATCTGCTCGACAAGATTGTGGAGATTATCCCTGCTCCTAAGCAGCTGGAGGGTACTCCTCAGCTCTTGATCACATCTCTTGACTATAGCTCCTACACCGGTCGTATCGCCGTGGGTCGTGTACACCGTGGTACCCTGAAGGATGGCATGAACGTAACTATCTGCCATCGTGACGGAACCCAGGAGAAGACCAAGATCAAGGAACTGCATACCTTCGAGGGTATGGGTCATAAGAAGACAGACCATGTGGATTCCGGCGACATCTGTGCCGTTATCGGTCTGGAGAAGTTCGAGATTGGTGATACCATCTGCGACTACGAGAACCCGGAGCCACTGCCTCCTATCGCTGTAGACGAGCCTACCATGAGTATGCTCTTCACCATCAACGATTCTCCTTTCTTCGGCAAGGAGGGTAAGTTCTGTACATCACGCCACATTCAGGACCGCCTGAACAAGGAGTTGGAGAAGAACCTGGCTCTTCGTGTTCAGCCTTACGAGGATACCACCGATAAGTGGATTGTATCGGGCCGTGGTGTGCTCCATCTCTCTGTGCTCATCGAGACCATGCGCCGCGAGGGCTACGAGCTGCAGGTGGGTCAGCCTCAGGTAATCTACAAGGAGATTGACGGCGTGAAGTGCGAGCCTATCGAGGAGTTGACCATCAACGTGCCAGAGGAGTTCGCTTCCAAGATGATTGATATGGTTACCCGCCGCAAGGGTGATATGACTTCTATGCTGAACATGGGCGAGCGTGTGGATATCGAGTTTGATATTCCTTCACGTGGTATCATCGGTTTGCGTACCAATGTGCTCACTGCTTCTCAGGGCGAGGCTATCATGGCCCATCGCTTCAAGGAGTATCAGCCATACAAGGGCGAGATCAGCCGCCGTTCTAACGGTAGCATGATTGCGCTGGAGACGGGTACTGCCTATGCTTACGCCATCGACAAGCTGCAGGATCGCGGTAAGTTCTTCATCGACCCAGGTGAGGAGGTTTACGGCGGCGAGGTTGTTGGTGAGCATGTTCACGACAACGACCTGGTGGTTAACGTAACCAAGGCAAAGCAGTTGACCAACGTGCGTGCTTCCGGTTCTGATGATAAGGCCCGCGTGATCCCAAAGACCGTGATGAGCCTTGAGGAGTGCCTGGAGTATATCCGCGAGGATGAGTACGTAGAGGTAACCCCTAAGAGCATGCGTATGCGCAAGGTGATTCTCGATCACTTGGAGCGCAAGCGCAGTAACAAGGAATAAGTTATAGCTTATATATAAATGGATCCGTAAGAATTCCCCTCTTGCCGATTGCCCTGGGCAGTCTGCTTGCAGGGGATTCTTTATTTTAATGTATTCGTATGTGGTTGTGGAAATTCTTTAGGAAATTCTCGTTGCCCTGCTCGCTGGTATTGGGAGCTGTGGGCTATCTGATTTTTGCCAATGTTCCGTTTCTGGAACCTCTGGGCGATGCGGTGGGACCGAAACTGGTAGATCTGATGCCGGTGGTGCTCTTCGCTCTGCTCTATGTTACTTTCTGCAAGATAGAAATCAAGGAGATGAAGCCGAAGGCGTGGCATTTTGTATTGCAGCTGATCAGAACCAGTCTGGCATTAGCGATGGTGGTGCTGATTTTCGAATTCGGCGATGATTATGAAACCAAGCTGGTGCTGGAGGGAGCCTTTATCTGCTTTATCTGTCCTACGGCGGCTGCCGTGGCGGTGGTGACGGAGAAACTGGGCGGAAGCATCGGTTCGCTGACTACTTATACGGTGATAGCGAATGTATTCACGATGGTGATTATTCCGAGTCTCTTCCCGATGGTGGAGAAGGGGGCGGATGTTTCCTTTCTTTTTATGAGTGCGATGGTGTTCCGAAACGTGACCACGGTACTGGTGGTGCCTTTGCTTCTGGCTCTGCTGAGCCGCAAGTTTCTGCCTAAATGGGTGGATAAGGTGAAGAGCGTGAAGGATCTGGGCTTCTATATGTGGTGTTTCAACCTGACGATATTGATGGGAGAGACGGTTCGCAATATCCTCCATGCCGAGGTTTCGGGATGGATTCTTGCCTTGCTGCTTCTGGTACCCCTTTTGGTATGTCTTATCCAGTTTGCCATCGGCAAGGCGGTGGGCAGACATTATGATGCGAGCATCAGTGCCGGTCAGGCGTTGGGACAGAAGAATACCATTGTGGGCATTTGGCTCACTCTAACTTTCCTGAATCCTCTTGCCGCCGTAGCACCGGGTGCCTATGTGGTTTGGCAGAACCTGGTGAATGGCTGGCAGCTATGGTATAAAGAGAAATACGGCAAGCTTAAGTGGTAAGCTTGCCATATTTTTTTTCTGACAGTTGGTTGGAGGGAGGAATTTTATGCAGATTTGGCTTTTTATAGTGTTTTTAGATGATAATCCACCTTGAAAAGATGATAATCCGCATGTAAAAGACGTATTTTCACTACTTTTGCGGCAGATTTTCAATATCATAGACAAGAGAATAATCAATATTAATAATTTAAACATTTATCAAAAAACAAATCATGAACAAAATTTCTAAACATTTATGTCGCATGATGCTGGTATTGCTTGGCTTGATACTTGCTTGTCCGTCGGTATGTGTCGCAGGGCAGACAGTAGTAGCATCATGGGTGTTCTCACAAGGGTGGGAAGCCTCGAGTAAGGGGAGTGTGGTGACTTATACGCCTGATGGCAGTGGGTGGACGGCACTTTCGAATACACCTTGGAAAACCAAGCAGCCAGTGTTTTTGCCAAATACTTGCAATGGAGTTTTGGATAATTACATGCTTACGCTGAAGACCAGTGATGGAAAGTGGGAGGTGAAGCAGAGTAAGGACAGTTACCTGTTGCGCCTCAATACGGCATCTATCGATAAGTTTACATCCAAGTCGGATTATGGTGACGCTTCGAAACACGATCAGTATTTTGAAGTAAGTTTCCCTACTGTCAGCCTTCAGAATGCAAAGCTCAACTTCGCGATAGGTGATGGTTCGAGCAGTTCTACCCCCTTTGGAGTAGTCTATTCCGTAGATGGAGGATCCACATGGAAGGTTCTCGATGACTATGTAAGTGGAAGCCATTGGAATACCTATGTTGATGCTAACTATGACCTTGATGCTGATAATAAGGAAAATGTCATCGTCCGTATTTTCATTACTACAGCAACGAAGAACAGCAACTACAATCTGAAATACGTGAATATTCTTGCCGACGACCATGAAGCTCCAAAGTTTCAGACAAGCCGTCCTGCAGATAATTCAATCAATGTGGCTACAAAAGGTACCATAGTAGTTGATTTCAATGAGAATGTACAACTGGCAGAGAATGCTTGTGCAAAACTGACCAATGCAGTAACCAATAAATCAATAGCTATATCGCCGGTTGTAAATGGAAACAGTCTGCGTTTTGCCTATTCTTCTCTTGAAAAGAGTTGTGTCTACAACTTTGAGTTGCCAGGCAATACCGTGAGCGACCTTTCTGGCAATGTGAGTGGCGAAGGCGTAAAGTTCAGTTTTACAACAGCCGATACCGATCCTATTGCAGCACCCGTTATCGAGAGTAAGAATCACTTATGGTACAACCGTCCAGCTGGCTATTGGGAAGAGGCACTTCCATTGGGAAATGGCCGTCTTGGAGTCATGCATTCGGGTAGTGTGGCATGTGACACGCTGCAGCTCAACGAAGACACCTTCTGGGATCAGGGACCTAACAGTAACTACAATGCCAATGCGCTAGGCGTGTTGAAGCAAGTGCAGCAGGGAATCTTCAGCAAAGATTATGCTTCGGTACAGGATCTTGCTGTAAGCAACTGGATGTCGCAAGGCTCACATGGTGCAAGCTACCGTGCAGCAGGAGTGATGCTTATTGGCTTCCCTGGTCAGCGCTTCGATGACATGGAAGGAGCACAAACCGAGAATGCTGCTGATGCACAGGGCTATGTGCGCTATCTTGACATGAATACAGCTACGAGTAATGTGGAATATCATGTAAAGAATGTAGGATATAAGCGCACGGTATTCACTTCTTTCAAGGATAATGTAACAGTGGTTCGTCTTGAGGCAGACCAGGCTGGAAAGCTCGATTTCAATGTGGCATACGCCGGCAGCAACAAGTCGAATATAGAGAAACTTATTTCCAACGAGCTGTTCGACGATCATACCATCAAGGCAATGATGGGTCCGGCTCGCGACAAATGCGAGAATGTAGAGAACAAGCTTCATCTCTGTACCTATATTCGTGTGATTGATTGTGATGGTACAATCGAAAATGACCAGACAACAATCTACGCTCAAGGAACGATAGGAGCAGCAACAAAAGCTCCGCAATTGAAAATTACAGGAGCCACACATGCTACAATCATCATATCACAGGCAACAAACTTCAAGAAGTACAATGATGTGAGTGGCGATGCAGATGCAACGGCTTTTGCTTATTTGCAGAATTACGAGACAAGCGGAAAGGATTATGCTACAACACTTGCCGACCATAAAGCGGTGTACAAGCAGCAGTTTGACCGTGTAGACCTCACTCTCGACGGCAATGCCGCACAGGAGGCTAAGGATACAGAGCAGCGCATCAAGGAATTCCATAAGACATCCGATCCGCAGCTTGCAGCCAACTACTTCCAGTTTGGCCGTTATCTTCTTATCTCCTCTTCACAGCCAGGTACACAGCCAGCCAACCTGCAGGGAATCTGGAATCCTGATGCACGCCAATATCCTGCCTGGGATTCAAAATATACCTCAAATATCAATGTGGAGATGAATTATTGGCCTGCTGAGGTTACTAATCTTGCAGAATGTCACGAGCCATTTGTAGAGATGGTGAAAGACGTTAGCGTGACTGGTGCTGAAACGGCAAAGCAGATGTATGGTGCACGTGGATGGACATTGCATCATAATACCGACATCTGGCGTACTACGGGTGCTGTAGATAATGGTACGGTAGGAGTATGGCCAACGTGCAATGCGTGGTTCTGTTCACATTTGTGGGAGCGTTACCTCTTCTCTGGTGATAAGCAATATCTCGCTGAGATATATCCTCTGATGAAAGGTGCTGCCGAGTTCTATCAGGACTTTCTTGTAAAAGATCCTGAGACAGGGTACATGGTGGTTTGTCCAAGCAATTCGCCAGAGAACCATCCTGGAATCGGTAATTACACCAAGAGTGATGGTAAAACGGCAAATATTGCTCTTTTTGGTGGTGTGGCAATGGATAATGAAATGGTGTACGACCTCTTGAAGAATACGGCTCTTGCAGCCCGTGCCCTCGACAAGGATGTTTCCTTTGCAGATGCTCTCGATGAATTGAAGGCAAAGATTACTCCTTGGAGAATCGGCAAGTACGGACAGGTGCAGGAATGGCAGGAAGATTGGGATAGGGAAACGTCATCCCACCGTCATCTTTCACATCTTTGGGGTGCCTATCCAGGCAATCAGGTTTCTCCTTACGAAAATCCTACTCTCTTTCAGGCTGTTCTTAAAAGTCTTGTGGGACGTGGTGATGCTGCCCGTGGATGGTCGATGGGATGGAAAGAGGCTATGTGGGCCCGAATGCTTGACGGCGACCATGCCATGAAGATTCTCAAGAATCAGCTTGTATTGCTCGACCCTAATGTAACAATAGCCTCTTCTGACGGCGGTTCTTATGCCAATATGTTTGATGCTCACCCACCATTCCAGATTGATGGCAACTTTGGTGCTACAGCTGCAATTGCAGAGATGCTCGTACAGTCGCATGCCGGATTCCTGCATATCCTTCCTGCCTTGCCTACTGAATGGAAAACTGGCGGTGAGGTTAAGGGACTGCGTTCACGTGGTGGATTTGTAGTGACCGACCTTAAATGGGCAAATGGTAAAATAGAGTGGGTAACCATCAAGTCTACCATTGGCGGAAACCTTCGCCTGCGTTCGGCAACGCCACTTTTCAAGAATGGTGCAACTGCTCTGAAAATAGCAGAAGGCGATAATGACAATCCGTTGATGCAGCCTTATTGTACGCCTGATCCTATAGTGAAAGATATGAGTAAGATTCCTGCAACACTACTTGAAGATACTTATCTCTATGATATTCCTACTCAGGCTGGTGAGGAAATCACGCTTGTTAGCTGCACTACGGGTATTGTTAATGTATCAGCTCAGCAGCCATGTTCTGATAACAGCCAAGTACGCTATAACCTCGGAGGACAGCGGGTAGGCAAAGGTTATCATGGAATTGTGGTAAAGGGCGGAAATAAATATATGCAATGATCCTGATATCTGAGCTTTATATAAAAAGTTGCAGGTAGGTTATGTTTATGATAGGGAGGATGCCCAAATAAAGAAACTTGGGTGCATCCTCCCTTCTTATGTCCTGCCGGTGGGCAGGTTTCCGGTTCATTCATTCAATCAATCCATTCTCAATTCTGATGGAGTTACCCCTATTGCCTTCTTGAAGCAGCGGCTGAAGTATTTGGGGTCGGAGAAGCCGCAGCGATAGGCTATTTCTGATACGTTGAGATTCCTTTCTTCAAGGAGCATCTGGCGAGCCGTGTTCAGGCGGATATTGAGGATGAAGTTGTTGGGCGTACAGTTAAACTCTTTCTTCATCATTATATATAAGGTAGAGCGGCTCATGCACATTTCCCTGGCAATGGTATCTACATTCAGGGCGGAGTCGGACAGATGGCCGAGAATAAACTTTTCCACGTCAGTCCTGAAGGCTGTAGATTCGGCAGAATCCGGGATGATGGATTCTTTTTCACCATTGTCGTTTCGCTCTATTACGTCGGCTACTCTCATCTTGATGTATTCCATCTTTTCGCCGGCAGAGAGTTTCAGGGTCTTGATTTCATTCTCCAGCCGTCGTATGTACCTATACAGCTTGAATGCAAGAAGCAATGATATAAGTACGGCTCCTCCGTAAAGCATCCAGGCTATGGGACGTTCGTTGAAGAAGGGGGTGCGATGAATGCTTATGGATGCCTCATTGTTGCACCAGATTCCATCTCCGTTAGTCGATTTTATCTTCAGGCAGAATGTTCCTGCGGGGATGTTGGAGAGGTTGATGTGGTTCTCCGTGGTGTAAAGCCAGTGGCTATCTACGCCCTCAAGCATATATGCATATTGTATAGGCTCGTTCTTGTTGAAGTCGATGGCTGCGAATGAAATGCTCAGACTCTTCTCCTTAGGCGAGAGCTCTATGTGGGGAGGCGTATCAAAAAGGATTTTTGGCTTGAAATTACTTTTTCTTACCGTCTGTTCATTGATTGGCAATATGCCTTGTGTGGTGCCATATAACAGTGTTTGGCTTTCTGATACATTCAGAGGCTTGGCTTCTGAGAAGGAGAAATCGCCCTTGAAAAGACTCTCGGAATAGTTGGTGAACGATTCTTTTTGGGGATTGTATTTCATCAGGCAGTGTTCTGATACGAGCCATATCATGCCTTGTGCGTCTTCGCACATGTTGAGTATCACGTCAGACATCATACCGTTTTCGGTAGTTAGTGTTGAAATTTTCAGATCGTTTGCATGAAGTTTCCCCTTTTCTATGATGTTTAAGCCTCCGCCATAGGTTGCTGCATATATCGTCCCGTTTCCGGATTGTAGCAGCGCCATCACTTCATTATTGCTTATGGATTTCGGATTGGAAGGTATTCGCTTGTTTTGCAGGAAACGGATTTTTTGCAGATTCCTGTCCATATTGCAGGTGAAGAGACCTTCATTGGTGGCAAGCAGTAAGGTTCCGCTCGGGCTTAATAGCATGTCGTGTATGCATTTTGCCTGGCTGGGAAATTGCTTTATATCATTATTGCAGTTGATGAACTTGGGGCTTTCGCTCCATGGATTCTTGATAATGTTCAGACCTCCCTTGAATGTTCCCAAGAGGATTCTGCCATGCCGGTCTTCTTTGATGGCATATATGCTGTTGCTGTTTATGCTGTAACGGCTGGTATTTTGGGTAAATGACTTTACTGAGTAATTTCCGTCGTTTGTTTCCTTTAGTCTGAAAAGTCCGTTGGGCTTTGTGCCTAACCATAGAATACCGTGTGAGTCTTGAAGCATGGAATATACGTTTGCGCCGAATGGCATTCTTGTTTTCGAGATATTGCCATCTTTCTTCAGGTAGCCTATAAGCGAACCTTTTGGCGCATATATCCTGACAAAACCATTCTTGTCGGCTATGAAGATTCTTTTTTCCTTGTCCTGGAATATGGAGCGTATTACTTCTTCTCCATCACCTTTACACTTTACGGGCCCCACTTTCTCCTTCTTGAATGTGAGCCTGTCTAGGCCTCGATGGGTGTATATCCAGTAGCCTCCTTGTCTGTCTTTATATAAGATGTGGGTTTCCTCGCCCTCGTATTCGGGCAGGGAATTGATTGCGGCTTTCTGTTGTGTGGTAGGGCGAAAACGATCTCCCTTGTCGGACTTTTTGCCTTTTAGCAGTACAAACTTCTTTTCATGGGTCTTGAACAGGTAATATCCGTTGGGACACTTGCACAGGATGTCTCCTCCTGTCGTTTCGCGAATAAAGAAGATGCGGTTGGTGATAAGTGGACAGTTGTCTCCTTTGCGTGCCTTGAAATTAGAAAAGGTGTATCCGTCGTAGCGGCTCAGTCCATTCCATGAACTGATCCATATGTATCCCTTGCTGTCTTGAGTTACGCAAGTGATGAGACTTTGAGGTAGGCCATCGCTTTCTGTAAAATGCTTGATGCTTGTTGATGCAGCCATATCAACAAGTACAAGTGAAAGGATAAGGGTGATTAAAAATCTATTTATTCTCATTTTTTCCAATTTGTCTAGTCGTTTGTATATTTTGGATGCAAAGATAATAAAAATATTGCAGAGTTTGGCAAAGTTTATGGGGATTTTAGTCTTCTTGGCAGCAGTTTTAGGAAAAAACTTAATTCACCCTTCCAACTTGCAGTAACATAGCTGGTTATTTGCAAGTTGTGAAGGGTGAAACGTATTTGGGGCGTATTTCTTGTTTATTTACTTGTAGAAATAAAGATGCACTCGATGGTTACGTTGCCATCCATCCATTGGGCAGGAATGGTATAGGTGCCATCCTTGGCAATATCCGTCTTCTTGAGCGATTCTACCTTGTCGCCGTGGGTGATGGTGAAATCGCCGTAGGTGAAGCCTGGGGCAGGTACCATCTTTACCTTGAATGCCTTGCCGTATGCCACCTTGTGGTTGTTGAGGGTGGTTCCGTCGGCGGCTGTCACCATACCGTTGCGGTTGGCCTCGGTAACGGATACGAAGTCGCTGTGAGCCTTCTTCTTCGCTGCACCTTCTGTCTTCAGTAGAGTGATGCGAGGGGCGTTGGTCAGGTGGATATTGATATCATCGATATACACCACGGCATCCTGCTTCATCTCGTGAGGTGACTCGGCGTGAGGAACCACTACCAGACTGTAGATATCCACACCCTCGGCACTCTTGATAGGGAAAACGGCATCAGCCCACTGACCGGCAGGAACCGGAGTGGTGGATTTAATCCAGAACTGCTCTACTTCCTGCGACTGTCCGGCTCTGTCTCTGCGCTTGCCGAGACCAACCAGCATCACGCGGCCTTCCATCGGACGGTTGATGAGCACGTGAACCACTTTTCCTGCAGGGCCGAGTGCAATCGGCTTCTTCAGGTCAATTCTTGCACCGAAGATGTTGGATGCCAGGCGTGAACGCTGAAAGGCGAGCACCTTCGTGTTGGGATTGTTGGTGAGGTCGGGATTATCCACTACTGCGCAGTTGCCAGCCAGTTCTCCCGTGCGGAATGGGGAATGCTCCCATCTGTCGTATACTCCCACGGATTTGTAATCCTGGGTGTCGAACTTAATTTCCTGTCCCATTACTGCCAATGGCAACAGGCACAATGCTATGAGTAATTTCTTCATGTTCTTGGTGTAGAGAAAAAGTTTAAAATACTTTTATGGAATGCAACAGCGGACAAGCCTTGCTGTCGTCGATGACAATCTTCAAACCCTTAGCCTGATAGCCCTTGCCGTAACTGTCTGATGTGCTGCCGTTCAGCGGGATGATGCGCTTGTATCCGATGGTGGTAGTGGTGCACTTTTCTGCGATAGGCTTCCATGTCTTTCCATCTTCTGAGATTTCGATATGGAACTTTCTTACTCGCTGCCCCTTGCGGATGTACTCCATCATATCCACATAGCGCAGGGTTTGTGGCTTATCCCAGCTGAAGGTGATGGTGGCCTGCTTTACGCCGTCGTCGGTGGCCCAATAGGTATTCTTGTTGTTGTCGGTCAGGTTCCTGGCGGTATAGTTGCGCTTGGCTCCTGCCTGGCGGGTGTTGCTAACGAAAACCTTGGCCTTCTGAGCCAGGTCCTTGCCCAGACGGGTGCGGATCATGTTGCCCATATCCTTGAGCACGCGCACGTCGATATCAGGCAGCAAACCTCTCTTGTCGGGAGGACAGTTCAGGATGAGGGTGGCGTTTCTACCCACGGTTTCGAGATACATCTGGAAGAGGCGCTCCACAGAGAGAGGCTTCTCGCCTTCGTGCCAGAACCATCCCTTGTCGGTGAGCTTGGCATCGCTCTCTCCCGGGTCCCACTGCCATCCGTCTTCAGTGCCATACATGCCGTTGCTTTCAGGGGCATATCCTCTCTCGTCGGTGAGCCAGTTGGTTTCGCCAGCCCATCCAGCCTCGTTGCCAATCCATCTTGACTCGGCGCCCACACCCCAGAGGATGATATCAGGGCAAACCTTGTGGATGGAGTCTCTGAGGTTCGGAATATCATAATAGGTGGAACGGTCTACGTTGACGGTGGTGTTGCGTCCGCCGTAGTATCCGTCGCCGCCGTTGGCACCATCGAACCACATTTCAAACTGGTCTTTTCCGTACTGAGCCAATTCTGCGCACTGGCGGAGGAAGACATCGTTCACATATTTCTCGGTTCCATAGTATACGCTGTTTCTATCCCATGGTGAGACATAGAAACCATATTTCATGTCCAGTTTGCGTGCAGCCTGGGCGAAGTCGCGCGGAATGTTGGTATTCTTTCCGTTCTCGTTTCCGGCATTGACGATGGAGTGGTCGGTGGTGGCTGTAGGCCAGAGGCAGAAGCCATCGTGATGCTTCACCACGGCGATGCCGCCCTTCATGCCCGCTGCCTTCACCGCCTTGAGCCACTGAGCCGGATTAGGCTTTGCAGTAGGCGCAAAAAGGGTAACATCTTCACTTCCCAGTCCCCACTCGCGGTTGGTATAGGTGTTCATGCCGTAATGGAAGAAGGCGTAGAACTCCGTCTCCTGCCACTTCATCTGGCGATCGCTAGGAACAGGGAAAACAGCGTTAGGCTCGTTGTCGGGGTTCGGCAACGACTGCTGCTTAACTTGGAATGCACTCTGGGAGTGACCCGCCATGGCAGACATGATGAGAGACACTCCGACAAAAACTTTTTTGATGTTCATGGTTGTCGTATTTAAATCGATACACTTTATTCTTATCATAAGAGAAGTTGATATATTGTTATAGTTATTGTTATAGTTATTTTATATATTGTCAAAACTGGCGATTGTTAATAATAAATTTCAGCTGCAAAGATATAGTTTTTATGGATGGCTGCAAAACTTTTCTAGTTAATTAAATATAAAGAGGGTGTGTCAAAAGTCCAAGACACACCCTCTTTTTTGTTTCTTCATCGTTTTTCTTCATCGGATTACGCTGAGTTAACGGAACATTCTTGCTTCACGGATTACGCACGGAATTTAAACGGATTTGGCCTTACGGCCATTGGGCTAGCGCATTCGCATTCCAGCTTTAGGGGGTATCGCCACGACCGCCAGGTCGAGTTTCCGTTTAAAATCCGTGAGTAATCCGAGGAAGGCGGTTAAGGTTCCGTTTATTCCGCATAATCCGATGAATAATGACACACCCTCCTGGTGATATTATAAGACGATGGATGATTAATCCTGTGTAGGATAAATCAGATTCTGTTCTGTGATACAGTTGAGTACCTCTTCGAGATATTTTCTGGCTTCATACTTTGCCATTGGCAGGTCGTGGAGCAGATAGTTGCCGCAATCCTTGGCTGCCTGTCCTGGAATTTCGCCTTCGAAGTCGGCGATGAACTGGAAGGTGCGCTGCATCAGCGGCACGATGTCCTTGCTCTGCAGGTCGCCACGGATGAGGAGGTAGTTGCCTGTGAGGCATCCCATCGGTCCCCAGTAGATGATGCGGTCTTTCCACTCCTCGTCGTTGCGGAGGTAAGTGGCAGCCAGGTGCTCGATGGTATGGATGGCACCGTTGTGGAGGCAAGGCTCCTGGTTAGGCACCTTCATGCGGATATCGAA
>CAKQCH010000059.1:0-15522 GCA_934216735.1 uncultured Prevotella sp. | reverse complement strand
ACGTGAAATCAAGGCAAGCGACTACCGTGGTCGCAAGATAGTGCTCTACAGTTATCCGAAGGCTAACACCAGCGGATGCACTGCCGAAGCCTGCTCCCTGCAGGCTCATAAGGAGGAACTGGCAGCAGCCGGTTACGAGATCATCGGCGTGAGCAAGGACAAGCAGGCTCTGCAGAAGAAGTTTGCAGAAACCAAAGGTCTGCAGTTCCCTCTTATTGCCGATACCGAAACCACCCTACTGCAGGAACTCGGCTGCTGGGGCGAGAAGGTAACCTGCGGCAGAAAGACCATCGGAATCCTCCGCACTACCTATCTTGTCAACGAAGAAGGCGTCATCGAGAAGATCTTTACTCCAAAGGAGATCAAGACCAAGATTCATGCAGAGCAGATTCTGGATTACATCCATCAATAAGCCTACAGCAGAATGGACAATATTGTCATCGAACTTTTTCTGTTGAGCATCGGAGCCAGTTTTGTGCAACGCACCACTGGCTTCGGTTTTGGCATCTTCATCATGGCGATGCTCCCCTCCATCATGCCCTCTTACGGTGAGGCAACAACCCTCTCAGGCATCCTGGCGATGACCACCTCCCTGATCATCGTCATTCAGAAATACAAGTACATCACCTGGAGGCGGTTGCTGCCCATTCTGTTCACCTTCATCATCATTTCCATCGGAGCCATCTTCGTGCTCAAGCGGATGGAATATCATATTCTGAACATATTGCTCGGTATTACGCTGATCATCGTGAGCATCTACTTCACCTTCTTCAGCAAGCGCATCAAGGTAAAGACTACGCTACCCGTGCAGGTTACGGCAGGAACATTGAGCGGACTGATGGGAGGATTCTTCGGAATGCAGGGTCCCCCAGCCGTACTCTATTTCGTCAGTTCAGAGCCCGACAAGGATCGCTATCTGGCGATGACGCAAACCTATTTCCTGGCAGGCAATCTGATGATGACACTGGCAAGAGCCTACAATGGTTTCTTCACCACCACGGTCTCCATAGGTTATGTGTATGGAATAGCCGGAGTCTTCATTGGCAACCTGATAGGCTCATGGGTGTTCAAGCACCTCAGCGGTTCCCTACTCAAATACATCATCTATGCCTATATCGGAATCAGCGGATTAACCTTCCTGCTGGAGACGTAGCGTATGGTGGCTATAGGTAATTGGAATAAGAAAAAAAGAATTTTTAAAAACATAAGATTATGACAAACAAGGAATTGACACTCGCCCAACTGATGAGGGCGATGATTAAGTACGATGGTGGCGATGCGCCACTCATCCAGCATTTCGTAAAGGTGCACGACTTTGCCCGTATGATTGCGATAGCAGAGGGAATGACCGGAGAAGAACTCTTCGTGCTCGAAGCAGCAGCCATTCTTCACGATGTAGGCATTCACGTTTCACAAGCCAGATACGGCAACTGCGATGGCAAGCACCAGGAAGAACTGGGTCCTGACGAGGCAAAAAAAGTACTGTCAGAAGTAGATGGATTCACAGCCGCACAGATAGAAAGAATCTGCTGGCTCATTGCCCATCATCATACTTATCAAGATGTTACCAGCCTCGACCATCGCATTCTGCTCGAAGCAGATTTCCTGGTGAATTCCTTCGAAGCCCACCTTGCTCCCGAAGGCATCATCACCTTCCGCGATCATGTTTTCCGCTCGGAGTCAGCAATCAGTATGCTGAATGACATGTGGGGGTTGGAATAAGGAGAGTACTTTTATCTAAAAAATAATAGTTTAAAATCATGGTAAAAACAATGAATGATATTGGAAATAGACAGCCAGATAGCAATGCTAACTGCAGTAAGCAAAAAGGAATGAAGAATAAGCAAACTCGGCAGCTGGTACTATGGATTGGCGCTTTGATAGTAGGCGCAGTCTTAGGTATGTTCGGCATCAGCTGGCTGGATGGTCTGATGAATTTCATCGCCACGATCTATACCCGCTTATTCCAACTTCTGGCAGTACCAACCATAGCCTTGGCTGTCATCACAACCCTGGCATCCTTGGGCAACCAGGCAGATACCGGTAAGATATTCCGCCACGCCATCACCTACACCCTGCTCACGACGATAGCTGCAGCAGCAGTGGGACTGGTACTCTACAACATCGTTTCTCCAGGCAATTTACCTACAGCCTTGGTGCAGAGCGGTATGGCAGATGTTCCCCAAAAGCTGGGAGAAACCAGCTATTATGACCATATTCTTGGGGTAATACCCAACAACATCATCAAGCCGTTTGCCGAAGGAAATGTACTCTCTATATTGATTTTGGCGGCAGCTGCAGGTATTGCTTAAACCAAAATGCCATCAAGCGATAAGAAAGAAGTCGTGATGAAGGGATTGTTTGGATTACAGGATCTGCTCTTCATGCTGATTCATGGATTAATCTGGACTCTGCCTCTGGGTATCGTTGCCTTTGCAGCACAACTCTCAGCCCAGTTCTCTGCGGGTATCGTGATGGCTTCTCTAGGAAAGTACGTAGCTGTTATCCTGGGAGGTAATGTCATTCAATTCTTCATCATCCTCCCGCTCTTCCTCTTGGCAAGAGGCTTGAATCCAGTGCGCACTTTGGGCAAGATGATGCCGGCAGTATTAATGGCTCTGTTTACAAAGAGTTCTGCTGCTACGTTGCCGGTGACGATGCAGACAGCAGAAGATAGACTGGGAGTTTCCAATCAGGTTTCCCGCTTTGTATTGCCTATCTGTACTACCATCAACATGAATGGTTGTGCTGCGTTTATCCTCGTAACCTCCTTATTCCTGATGCAGAATGGAGGAATGCCTTTACCTTGGACTACGATGATTCTCTGGCTCTTCATTTCAGTTATCTCAGCAGTGGGTAATGCAGGAGTACCGATGGGATGTTATTTCCTTACCCTATCTCTGATGTCCGGTATCAATGCTCCTATCGGCATCATGGGCATCATCCTGCCAATCTATACCATTATCGACATGGTAGAGACGGCAGAGAATGTATGGTCAGACTCCTGTGTCTGCGCCATGGTGGATAGGGATTTGAAAGAATAGTCCACTTGAAAAAGTATTCTCATTAAAAGTTTAACATACATTCATTCTTCAAGCAACAGACGGGAACAACTGAGGAGGAAAAACGGAATATTTTGGCAGAAATGATTAAATTAATTATACTTTGATGCCATTTTTGCAGCATTTATTGCCAGTTCTGGCAAAAACCGTTCACTCCTGATATAAAAATTCACCTGGCACATAACTTGCTAATACCTAAGATGAAAACGGAAGCTGAAAGGGCAAGGGGAACGATAAGAACCCTAAGCAATTACATTTGAGGGTTTCTCGAAGGCCTTGAGTCCCGAAAGCCGAAGCGATCATTAAGAAAAAGGATAAATTAATAAACAATTAGAAATCCCGACAGAGCCGGAAGGCGAAGAGAGGATGAGAAAAATATAATTTGGAGGTTTTACATTATGTTGTTAGCTCGTAGAAATAACAGTGTTTCAAATTGGTTGAACAGTTGGTTTAATGACAACTTCTTTGATACCGAATTGATGCCACACATGAACGCCACAGCTCCTGCTGTTAACGTAAAGGAGGATGCTACAGCTTACTCGATGGAGATTGCAGCTCCTGGGTTGAAGAAGGATATGGTTAAGATGAACATTGATAAGGATGGTTATCTGAATGTATCTATCGAGAACAAGAACGAGAAGAAGGAGGAAAAGAAGGAAGAGCATTACCTGCGTCGTGAATTCTCTTACAGCAGCTACTCTCAGAGCTATGCTTTACCAGAGGATGCCAATCACGAGAAGATTTCTGCTGAGGTCAGCGATGGTGTCTTGAAGATTGAGATTCCTAAGGTAGCCAAGGAGGAGAAGAAAGACGATGTTAAGCACATTGAGGTAAAGTAATCACTCATAACGTGCTAAGCAGCTTTCTGGATGACATTTCATTGCACCCTAGAAAATAATTAAAACGGAGGGCTAGTCCTGGTAATGGGCTAGCCCTTTTTTTGTGCCGGTTCTCATATATATACATATATATAAGTGCCGGTTCCTCTATATCAATATCAAAAAACACCTATTTCAATACGAATACCTTCGTTTCATGGGCAGCTACACTACCCTTCCACTTGCTTGCCTTTCTGGCAATATCGCGATGCTGCCAGACATCTCTTACCGCATACTTGCCATTTAAGCCCAACTGCTTGAAATCTGCCTGTATGCTGATGGCTTTGTCGCTGCAGTTAAGAATGGCTACGGCATGGGTACCATTGGCCAAAGGACGAACATAAACCTGATAATCTGCCTGATTCACCTTGCGCTCTGCAGCCTTGCCCAGCGGATCCTGATTGATGGCGATAATCTCCCTGTTCAGAAGAATGCGCTTGTCCTCAGGCGAAAGCTTTCGAAGGTCATTGCTCAGTGCCAATACCGACGACATCATGCACCACATACTCATCTGAGTCTGATATTCCGTATAGTTGCACCCTACTCCACCCAAATCGCTGGATGGGCCGCCCTTGCCGTTCAATCCCACTACCAGCATATCCATATCCGGCCACTGACCGTGGCGCACATCCTTGGCAAGCGGCGCGGTGACGTTCACGATATCGAGGATACCCATTCCACCCTGATGAACAATATCCTTCCACATGTCTCTTACATCATAGCTGGTTCGCCAGAGAGAACCGCCTACCTGCTCGCACCAATCTTCGCAGTTGCGCTGTCCCCACTCGCAGATACCGAGCACGATGTTTCTACCCGACTTGCTCAAAGCCTGGGCCATGGTACGATAGCGCTTCCGGGCTGTGGCGCTGTCCTCAGGAGCATGGCAGTAATCATATTTCAAATAATCAATGCCCCACGAAGCAAAGGTGCGGGCATCCTGCTCCTCAAAACCGTAACTGGCTGTCCATCCGCCGCAGGTAAGCAGAGCCGCATCAGAATAAATGCCCAGCTTCAAGCCCTTGGAGTGAACATAATCGGCAAGCGCCTTGATGCCATTCGGAAATTTCTCAGGGTCTGGAATGATGTTGTTGTGGCGGTCACGACCGCCCTGCCACAAGTCATCAATGAAGATGTACTCGTAACCAGCATCTCTGAATCCATGTTTCACCATGGCATCGGCAGTTTCCTTAATCAGTTTCTCGCTGATGTTCCCCTGAAAGAGATTCCAGGTCATCCATCCCATAGGGGGAGTCTTGGCCAACTGGTTACGTTCCAGAAGTGTTTCGCTTTTCTGTGCAAAAGATGATGTTGCAAGTAATGCTGCAAAAGCAATAGATAAGATTTTCTTCATATTGTATTTTAATTATATGGTTCGTATTGAAGGCAAAGATACAATTTATTATCTGAAAATCCTCACTTCATTAAATATATTTAACTAAAACTTAGAAGAAGTGAATATATGGTCTTACCAACGAGAAAAGCGGAAGACCCCAAAAAGTAGAGAGCCTACCACGCTAACCCTCATTTTTGCGAGTTAGCGTAGTAGGTTCATAAAAGTAGGCATTACTGCAAGAAATCATCGTTGCTTACCTTTACACCAAGTGGTCCATAGTCGCCAAGAGCTTTGTGAGCAAGCTGCTTGTCGGGATCGGTCACATGGTCGATAGGTTCGCCAGTCTTATCCTTGTAAGCAGTAGGTGTCATGGTTGCGATGGAGTGTATCCATTTCCTGTCTGGAAGAATGTTCCTGTACATGACAGCCACAATCTCTCCGATAGGATTGCCGTCTATGTTCTTTTTCTCACTGTCCCAAATGAAGAGATTGACATACTCTCCGTTGGCATTCATTTCGTTCACCTTGCTCTGTATGGCTGATAGCTTAGGATTCTTTTTCAGGCAAACCACAAATGTTGCTTTCTTGCCATCGGCATAGCGAGCCTTCGCATCATATACAGACATATATGAGCGTGTGTCGCTTGCTGAGCCAATGCAGATAGACCAGTAACGTGTCACAGCTTTTCTGTATTCCTCAGGCTTTGTTGGCACTGTGGCCGGTATGAAGGAGAATGTGAGCACAGAGTCCTCGCGCAAGTGCGTTCTTCCATAAAGGTATGCCGTGGAGTTGTTTGGATAGTACATGCTAACTGGAGCAAGGAAGAATGGCATCTCCCTGTTTTCGTCGGATTTCTGTGTAAACACCTTCGATGTTATCTTATAGACATTTGATACAACGTGTTCTGGCACGAAGGTCTCATGCAATTTCATGTCGAGTGCAGTGATGGCTGGCAGTTCTACTCCTGCGTATTCATCTTTTTGGCTTCCATCGGCAGTAGTGCCCAGGTAATGTCTGAGAACTACAGCTACTTTGTTCACACCTTCTTTAACTTTCACCACATTCTCTCCAAGTTTGTCTATTACGCTTTGTGACGTTCCGTTTGGCACCACATAGAGGGTGAAATAGTTCTTTCCAGAAGTGGTTGCGACGAAAGGGTTTGTGCTTCCTTTATCTGCCGAGATGTCCTGGTCATCGATGCCTGCAAAAACGTCTCCTGTCTTATCATTGTATAGTGATATGCTGAAATATCTGCAATGAGGATATTCTCCTTTCAGGCATAGAATCTTGTCACTGTTTTTGTCTATCTCATAGGTGTATTCCCAATAATTGGAATATAAGTCCGGGTATGCTCCGAGAACCTCACCATCGCCTTTCAGGGTTGCGCCCCATTGCTCCTTAGGTGACACGGTAGGGATTTTTATATCGTTGTTGCTGTCGTCATCGGAACATGCGATGAATGTCATTGCCGTGATAAAACTTAGCAATGAGGTCATGATAATTTGCTTGATTTTCATACTTCCTGTTTTTTTAAATTAATATACTTTTTGTTCTCACTCTGTTTTACTTGATTTCCACTCTGAACGGTCCAGACACCGAATTGTAGAGTAAGTCACCATTGTCAAAGAACTGTATGATGGCATATGCTCCATTGGCCCGATTGTCTTTGCCTAGGATTGTGCGGTGGCGTGTGGTGCCGGTGCGCCAGTCGAGTCCGGTTACTTCCCATCCTGTGGCATCGTTCCATCCACTTACGAATACCATTTCAGACGATGTGCTTACAGCAGGAATCATGCTTGGTGAACTGACGTCAGCACGTGTCCACTTAGCCTCCCACTTGTTCTCCTTTGTGTTCCAGCTCACGCATTCAACACCTCTAGGAGTCTCTATGGTAGGACCGATTGCCAGCACGCCTATAATCTTGTCGTTTATCTTTTCCGTTGTCTGGCTGATATTGTTCACCACAAAAGCGTCGTATCCTGCGGTTACTACGGATTGCTCCGACTGTACCCATTCGGTAGAGGCTGGTAATCCACACGTTATGTCGAACGTTCCTGCCAAACGTTTGTTGCCGGAATCTACAGGCTTGGCATCGGCAGGTATGGCGTCACGCCAGAAAGCTACGAGTTTCATTCTCTTTGCTCCGTCTGTTATCACTACGAGTTTGTCCTCGTCGTTGCCAAATCCCATTAGTGTAGGGGTTGCTCCTGTGCCATATCCGAGCTTGATACATGGTGCCATTGGACCTCCGTCATACTCGGCTTTCCATGCTCCATCGCTCTCGCTGTCAGAGAACTTTCCATTCTTGCATATCAGCTTTTGCATGAGTCCCTTGCCGTTGGCCTCCTTGGCGTTGCTTGCCACATATACCCCGCCGTTCTCATCCACTGCTATTGAGTTCGTCAATATCTGGGTGCTTGCCAGTGGGTAGGTATCTTCTACCGTGGTCAACTCACGGTTGAGTACAACAAGAGCATTCTGTGCCGCCACGAGCAAATGTCCATCGTATGTCATGGTAGCTCCCACCAGCGTGTAAGAGTTGTTGATATACGGTGTGAGCTTAATCTGACTGTCTAGCTCTATGCCTTCCTTTGGATTATTTGGGTTCTTCAGCTTGTATCTTGCCATGATGTGTCCAGCATTGGTATATACATAGTTGTCCTTGTCGCACAACACATAGTTTCCATTGGCTATAGACATCTGTGGGGCAGCACCTAGCACTCCGGTTACGGCTGTAGCAAGTTCTGAGTAAGATGAGTAACTGGATGTCAAGATGTTGAGTTGCTCTTGAGTTTTCATTGTTATTCCAGGCAAACCAGCTTCTGCGAGTCTTTCAAAATTGCCGTTGGATACGTCTATGATAGACACTCTGTCGCTGCTCATTCCCCACATGTATTTTGGGGAAGTAGATGCGAGCGTCATGAGGTTCACAGGACCGCTGCTTGTTGTCTTGCATTTCGTCAGGTCGGCATAGAACGTGCCGTCCTTTACTTTTGCAGTGAAAGCATCGGTCTGAGCCGAATTGAAATGGGTGATGCTGTATTCCTCTTGTGCCAGCCAAGGGTTTGCCTTTGGCTTGGATAGTTCTGCCAGAGGAATGTTAGGATTTCCGTTTTCCCCATTGTTATCATCGTCTGAACAAGCAGTAAACATCGCCGCTCCTATTGCGAGGATGAATAATGATAGATACGATTTTTTCATAATTATTTATTGTTTTAAAATGAATACTCGTTTTGTAACAACAATTCCGAACCTACCAAAAGAAGGAAGAACAACAGTATATAAATATAGAATTGTTCTTGCTTGACGAAATCAGCGAAACTGAATTTCTTTTTCCAATGATTCCCAAGATAGAGACGGTAGTCGCGTATCATCACAAGGATGAACACTATGATAATCACAGTCACGATCACTACAACAATCATGATGAGATTTTCATCTGAAATTGAAATGGTTGGTTCTGCTCTTGTCATTTTCATTATCTGTTATGTTATTGATTCGATTGCAAAAATAGCTTTTTTATTTTGAAAGTGATAGTAGCTTTCCTATGGTAGTTGTAGCTTTTCCACAAAAAAAGTAGTAGCTTTCCTAGGAAAACTACTACTTTTTAAATAGTATTTAATGTAAAATTACAAAAATTCATATTTAGATGGAGGCAAACTGTTTGCGCCATTGGCTAGGTGACATGCCCGTTTTTTGTTTGAATATACGATAAATCCATGTGTGGGATGAGAAACCGCACTCTGTGGAAATAGCGTCAATGCTATATTCGGGGTTGGCTTTCATCATGCGAACTGCCTCATTAAAACGAATATCGCTAAGCCAGGTTCTAAAATTGGTGTATTCTGACTGATTGAAGTATTCTGTCAATTCGTTTTTCTTGTATCCCAACTTGGTAGCTAGCGAATAGATGCTAACTTCATAGTCCTTATAACATCCCTCTTCACACCATTTCTTGAGGGCTAATTCTATTTCTATCTTTCTATTTGCTGTCAAGATATTTGTACCATAAGTATTCTTGCCGTCTTTTATATCTTCTGCTTCCGTGACTTTTGCCTCTGCATCATTTTCATCAGAAATGACTCCTTTGGGTGTGATGTAATAGCCCATAGCAATGAAAGTGTGGACGAAAAAGATGACAGAGAGTAACATCAAGGGACCTATTATATATAATAAGGTATTGAAGAGGATTGCTACAGGCAGGAGTCCAGCAGTGAGGTATAGCAAAATGATGCTGGCTTGCGAATAGCGCACGTATGGAATCAAGTCACTTCCGAAATTTTCCATGAGCTTCTGCCTTTGGGTATTTGTTTCTTTGTGAATGATAAAGATAAAATATGCCATGCTAGCCACAAAAAGACCGAGCATCACATAGAGCATATTGCCAATGTGCAAACTACGATTTTGGAATATGCCAATGACGAAAACTATGGCGATGAGTATATATGCCATCATACTACGCAAACAATAACGGCGCACTTTGCTGCCTGTGCTCTCTATGTTGATGATGGAGAGAGTGATGGCAAATGCCACTGGGGTATAGAACAGTATGTTGAATGCTGCGCCCACATCGGTACCTTGTGCACGGAATCCATGAACCATCTGTAAGAGGTAGTGGACGGAGAAGAATAGCATGGATGCAACGAGAAGCCATCTTGATATTTCGTAGCGCCACACCTTCCATCTCACCTGCAAACTTGCCATGGCTAATTGCAATGCTAGCATGGCTGTAATGACGCAACATACAAGTTGCAATATGAATAACGATGTCATAATATTGTTATAACCTTAATTCCACAACACTATTATAAATCAAACCTTTTAAGCCCCAGAACAACAAAAAGTTGCTCAGGATTTTGCCATGTGAGAATTTTCACTTATCTTAGTGTTGCGAAAAGAAAACAAGCAAAACTCTGACATAACATGGCAAAGATACAAATTAAATCTGAGAAACTCACTCCTTTTGGAGGATTTTTTTCGATTACGGAGCTATTAAATGCTCTTTTAGCTCAAACTATAGATTCCACCTTGGGATTGAGATGCACAATGTTTGGTTGTCAATATAGTGAGATTCTATGCTCTCCGATCAATGCCCTGCTTGCTACTGATCAAAACCGACCTACAAGAAGTTCTTGGGCTATAGTCCAGGTGTAGCTGTCATTAACGACATGATTGTTGGTATTGAAAATAGAGACGGCAACACAAACGTGCGCTTCAATCAAAAAGAGAATTTAGCCCGGATATTGCATATAAAAATATTTGTTCTGCCTCTACTATGTGTCGCTCCGAGAGCAATGTAACCGAAGAGGAATTGCTGGCTATCCAGGAAATGTTTGTTACGATGTTTGTCCTTTCCTATCATGGCAAGGAGCCAAGTCACATCATCCTTGATTGTGACATTAGTATGCTGAATGATATGTGGGGATTGGAATAAGGAGAACAACAGCATATTTATAATTTTTCGATTATTTATGCAAAAATCAATTAAATATTTGGAGTTTACAAAAAAACAACGTATCTTTGTCATTAGATTTAAGAACAATTAAAATCTAACAAGATGGCAAAGTACATCAACCCCTTCACCGATTGGGGCTTCAAGCGCCTCTTCGGTCAAGAATTCAGCAAGGATTTGCTGATTAGCTTTCTCAACGATCTGCTGGAGGGAGAGCTCCACGTCAAGGACGTAGTATTCAAAGACAAGGAGCAATTGCCTCAGACTAAAGATCAGCGAGGCATTATCTACGATGTTTTCTGCGAAACCGACACTGGCGAGCGATTCATCCTGGAAATGCAGAACAAGTGGCAACCCAATTTTCTGGATCGCTCCATCTGCTATGCCTGCAGAAGTATTCTGGAACAGGTAGATAAGGGCAAGACTGAGAATCAGGATGCCTATAAGTTTCTGCCGATATACACAGTTTGCTTCATGAACTATATGCCAAAGGCAGGCGAAGTAAACAAGTTCAGAACAGACATCATATTGGCAGATAAGGAGAGCAAGGAGCAAGCTTCCAACAAGCTTCGCTTCATCTACTTGGCCCTGCCTCTTTTCAAAAAAGAGCCAGAGGAATGTGAAAGTGATTTTGATAAATGGATTTATGTATTGACTCATATGGAAGCATTAACAAGAATGCCTTGGACGGCACAAAAGAAGATTTTCGAGAAACTTGAGGAATATGCCGACAGTCACAGACTCTCGAAGAAAGAATGGGAAGCCTACGAGAACAGTCTTTGGATTGCTCGCGATAATTTGGCATGCATGGCTGCCGCAGAATCGGAAGCCAGAGCCGAAGGTATGGCAAAAGGAAGAGCTGAAGGAAGAGCCGAAGGAAGAGCTGAAGGAAGAGCTGAAGGAAGAGCTGAAGGAAGAGCTGAAGGAAGAGCTGAAGGCTCTAATGAGGCAAATATAAATGCAGCACAGCGTATGCTTGCTGATGGTATGTCGAAAGAACTTGTTATGAAATATACTGGTCTTTCACCTGAGCAAATTAGCAAAATAATTAAAGAAGTATAAATAGAAGAGAATAAAACAAGGGTGTATCAGAAAGCTTCATGGTTTCTGATACACCTTTTTTTATTTATCTTTCATTTTCCTTTCACATCACCAGCAATCTTCTGATATTCATCCGCTTAAGTGTGAAGGCATTTTTCATCAATGACATTTCTCGCCGCTTTCAATAAGAGTAAACGAAGGAACATATACTACAGGGAGAAGAAACCTTTACCTGGGGAGAAAGAGATAGGAAAAGAAGGAGGGGTAATGCCTTCCTCGCATCGGTTGACTCGGGTCATTCATATAGCTGACCAAAGTCATCTATATGGATGACGTGAGTGGTCTATATGAATGACCCGAGTCAACCGATGCGAAAAAGACGTTTCTTCGCCTTCAGATGTAGGCTATTACTCCCTCAAGTAACCCCTCTTTGTCCCCCCTGGATTTATTGCAACATTTATCGATGTAAGTGTTGCAAATGATGAATTATTGTTGTATCTTTGCAGCGTTATAAAACATTAAGTATAAACCAAATAGAATTCAATACATGAATATCAGAAAAACACTGAAGAGACTGATTGACGATACTCAGTATGTCGCAGCGCTCGAAAAGCAGAATAATCTGCTGAAAGAAAACCTTCAAAAAGAAAAAGACAACCTTCAGAAGCAGAAGGAAGTCTTCAGAAAGGAGAAGGAACAGGAAAATGCCGACGAAGAGGCTCAGTACAAGAAACGCAGCCGCAACTACCTGCGCCCTATCACGGATATGCAGAAATGGTTGCTGGAGAACTATGAGTTCCGATATAATGTCATCACCGATGTTTTCGAATATCGAAAGAAGAATGATGAAGAAAAAGGAATGGTGAAGACCGAAGAATATGATTCAGAAGGCAAAATCAAGCATGATTTCGAAATCATCGACAAGTATGCCATCAACACCATTGCTATCGAGGTGCAGGAGGCAGGCATCTTCGTGCGTGACCACTTCGTAGAACGACTCATCAAGTCGAAGTACGCCCAACCCTATCATCCCATCCGCAGCTATATCAACAAGGTGAGAGGAACCTGGGACGGAAAGGACAGAATCCGTGACTTTCTTCGCCGCATCAACCCGTCGGACTATTGCCAGAAAATGGGTAGAATCTGGCTACGTGCCATGGTGGCGCAGATGGCGGGGCACGACGAGAAACATGCCAACAGCGTAATGCTCACCCTGGTTTCAACGACCCAGGGATTGCATAAGAGTACTTTTCTCAGAAGTCTATTACCCAATGAGTTAAGAGATTACTATACAGATGATTTCTCGCTTAACCAAAAAGGAAATGCTCAGAGAAAAATAGTAGAATTTGCCATCATCAATGACGACGAGCTGGACAAGGAGAACCCGAAGAAGATGCCGCTGATGAAAACCCTGATGCAAACCATGAAACCAAGTTTCATCGGTGCCTACAAGAAGAACTTCAACCGTCTGCCCCGTTCGGCTTCGTTCACCGGAACCAGCAACCAGCGTGAACTCCTCACCGACCGCTCGGGATCACGAAGATTCCTGATTCTGGAACCCGACGGGATGATCAACGTGGAAGGTATCGAGCACGACGCTATCTACGCCCAACTTCTATACGAGTTGGAACATGGCGAACCTTACTTCTTCTCCAAGGATGATGAAAAGGAGATGCAGGAACACAACCAGCCTTACTATATCAAGACAGATTTGGAAAAAACCATCACTTCATACTTCAGAATTCCCGACAACGATGAAAAGGGAGAGAAACTGACAGCCGACATCATCTTGAAAAAATTGAGAACAAAGCACGCCAAGGGAGTTCAGAACATCGCCATGAATCCCTTCAGCAAGACCCTGACCCGCCTTTTTGGCAAACCGGAACATGCCAGATACGGCAACCTGTATCTTGTAGAAGAAATCCGATAGATAGAAGGAACTTCAAAAACAAAGAATACAAAAACAAAAGAATACAAGAACGCAAAGAAAAAGTCCTTTCACACTCAATGCGCTGTTTATCAACGGCAAAAGCAGATTTGTGAAAGGACTTTTTCTGCGTTATTTTTTTAAACTCCTATTCTGCGATAGATATACACCTTGCCTTCGCGCTCACGGGTCATCTTCGGAAACTCACCCTCACACAAGTCGGACAATACCTTCTGGGCATGATACTTGGTAACACCATGAAGACGCATGAAATCACGAACCGTGATATAGCCATGCTCACGGCAGAAGTTGGTAATATCCAGCAATTCCTGAGCAGTCTCCTTAGGAGGCGCACTTACCTTCCAGGTGTCACGACTGCAGTTGCATCTATAATTGACGAAAAACTCCTTATCAAACTCATGGGTGGTTCTCACCTCGAAGCCCTCAATTTCTACCTCACTTGCCGGAATCAGATCGCCCTCATGGTACACCTTATGATATACGTTTCCATCGACATCCTTATGGTCTTTTAATTTCAATTTAGGCTTGATGATGAACATATCCCCCACCTTCACCTCCTTGCCCTGGGAAAGAGCCATCATCGTCTCATCCTTGATAGACTGGATGGCAGCCAGAAACTGAGGAGTAGCCATCTGGTAATGCTGGCGCATACCATCACGCATATCCTTGAAATCATACACATCCTTATATACAAACTGAGGATGAATCAAATACTTGCCAGTCTCGTCTTTCTTCGGAGATCGGTGCTCTATGTAACCTATCGGTCCTGTTGCTCTTGGCATAATCGTTATAATAAATGTTGCATGAAGAAATCTCCCTTGTGGAGTTCCTTACACCCTGCAAAGGTACTAAAAAATCTCATAACACCAACAAAAAGATAGAGAAAAACGCTTTTCTCTTACTATTTATTTCCTTCAACTCTTGCTTTGCAGACAGTTTTTACCCATTTTTCCTATATATAATAATGTGTACGCATACAATTACACTACATTAACTATTAGAAAAAGTTAAAAGAGTATCTTTTTTCTACTTTTTCTTCATTTTTTCTTTCTTTTTGTTGGTTATTTCAACAAAAATCTATACCTTTGCAAACAGAAAATAGAAAACAAGAATTTAAACACAATAAAAGATTAAAGATTATGAAAGCATCTGAAGTAATCGCGAATCTCCAAAGAAGATTCCCAAACGAGCCTGAGTACATCCAGGCAGTTAGTCAGGTTCTCGGTACTATCGAGGAAGAGTACAACAAGCACCCTGAGTTTGAGAAGGCAAACCTCATCGAGCGTCTCTGCATCCCAGACCGCATCATCCAGTTCCGTGTATCTTGGGTTGATGATAAGGGTAACGTACAGACTAACATGGGTTACCGCGTTCAGCACAACAATGCGATTGGCCCTTACAAGGGAGGTCTTCGCTATCACAAGTCTGTGAACTTGGGTATTTTGAAGTTCTTAGCTTTCGAGCAGACATTCAAGAACTCTCTTACAACTCTGCCAATGGGTGGTGCTAAGGGTGGTTCCGACTTCTCTCCACGTGGCAAGAGCAACAACGAGGTGATGCGTTTCTGCCAGGCTTTCATGACTGAGCTTTACCGTCACATGGGTCCAGACGAGGATGTTCCTGCTGGCGATATCGGTGTTGGCGGCCGTGAGGTAGGTTACCTCTTCGGTATGTACAAGAAGTTGACTCACCAGTTCCAGGGTGTCTTGACCGGTAAGGGTCAGGAGTTCGGTGGTTCTCTCATCCGTCCTGAGGCTACTGGTTACGGTAACGTTTACTTCCTCTGCAATATGCTCGCTACCAAGGGC